>DRSQ01000001.1 GCA_011372505.1 Chlorobaculum parvum
GGGGATGCGCTACGGCGAGAACCCGCACCAGAGCGCCGGACTCTACAAGATGGACGACGGCAACGGCGCACGCTCGTTTGGCGCGATTTTCGAGAAGCTGCACGGTAAAGAGTTGTCGTACAACAACATGCTCGACATCGCCGCCGCGACCGGCATCATCGAGGAGTTCCGCGGCGAAGAGCCGTCGGTGGTGATCGTCAAGCACACCAATCCGTGCGGCGTCGCGCAGGCTCCGACGCTCTGCGAGGCCTACCGCAAAGCCTTTTCGACCGACACGCAGGCTCCGTTTGGCGGCATCATCGCCTTCAACCGCCCGCTTGACATGGAGACGGCCAGCGCGGTCAACGAAATCTTCACCGAAATCCTCATCGCTCCGGCCTTCGAGGAGGGGGTGCTCGACCTGCTCATGAAGAAGAAAGATCGCCGCCTCGTGCTCCAGAAGCAGCCGCTGCCGAAAGAGGGTTGGGAGTTCAAATCCACGCCGTTCGGAATGCTCGTGCAGGAGCGCGACAGCAAGACGGTCGCTCCCGAAGAGCTGGAGGTGGTCACGAAGCGCCAGCCGACCGAAGAGGAACTGGCCGACCTGATGTTTGCTTGGAAGATCGCTCGACACATCAAGTCCAACACGATTCTTTACGTCAAAAACCGCCAGACCTTTGGCGTAGGCGCAGGCCAGATGTCGCGCGTCGATTCCTCCAAAATCGCCCGCTGGAAAGCCTCGGAAGTGGGCCTCGACCTGAAAGGTTCGGTCGTCGCCTCGGACGCCTTCTTCCCCTTCGCCGACGGCCTTCTCGCTGCCGCCGAAGCCGGCGTGACCGCCGTCATCCAGCCCGGAGGTTCGATTCGCGACAACGAAGTTATCGAGGCCGCCGACGCGAACAACCTCGCGATGGTGTTTACCGGAATGCGCCACTTCAAGCACTGATAAATTCCTTGAAGCCTGTTGCGCGAGTTGATTGCTTCGTTGGGTGGTCCTCGAAATCTTCACGTACTCCAAGTACGTTCCGGTTTCTCCGTTCCGTCCGCCTTGCACTAAACCCGCTAACGACGGCTTGAAAAGGGTTCTGTCGGCAATGACATGCAAGACTGCAAAGGCAGCATGAACAAAGTGATGAGTGATGTTCATGCTGCTTTTTTTTTCTTTAAGACGCCGGCTAGATCACATCTCCTACAACAATCTGACCACCAGAAACACTCCGACCATAACAAAGGCGACGGCGATGCGGACGGCGATGCCGATGGCCATGCCGAGCCAGGTGCCGAGGCCAGCGGTGCTGGCGGCGCGGAGGTCTTTGTTGGCGTAGAGTTCGCCGAGGACGGCTCCGGTGAAGGGGCCGATGATGATGCCCGGCAGTCCAAAGATAAGGCCAATCACCGTTCCGATTGCTGCGCCGATAATGCCGTATTTGCCCGCGCCGAAGCGTTTGGCTCCGAGTAGCCCTGCGAGGAAGTCGATGAGGTAGGCGGCGGCGGTGAGCACACCGAGAGCGGTGAGCGTTCCCCAGCCGACGTAGGCGAAGCCTTCTGCCCAGGCGGCGAAGACGAGGCCTGCGAAGATGAGCAGGATACCGGGTAGGGCTGGCAGCAACAGGCCTGCAAAGCCGATGATGAGCATGATTGCGGAGGCGATCCAAAGGAGGGTGGTGGTTTCCATGATTGGGGGAAGATATCGGGCTGAAGTTCTGAATTTTATTATCGGATGGCTGAGCCCGGCTTGAAAGGCGGGGCAATATGAATGTAAGATAGGTGAATGTCCGAAGGGTTGAAACCCTTCGGAATGCAAGACCGGTTTTGTGGTTCAGTTTCTTGATTTGTGCTTGTTTGTAAGTGCCGCCCTTGCATTTCGCTTGAGTCGGCGGAGACCGAGGCGGAGGGCGGGGGTCCCGGCAAAGAGTTTACGGAATTGCGAATTGGTGAGTTCGAGGGCTTTTTCGGGGGTGAGGTTGACGAGCTCCTCTTTTGGGTCGAAGCCGGGGAATGCTGCCGCACTGTCGGTGTTGTACGGGCAGGCGTCGAGGCAGTGGTCGCAGCCGTAGAGCCAGTCTTCCGTCGCGGCGGCTTCTTCGTCGGTGAATTCCCGTTTCAGCTCTATCGTCAGATAGGAGATGCAGCGCCGGGCGTCAAGCTTGCCGGGGGCGGCAAGTGCTCCGGTGGGGCAGGCGTCGAGGCAGGCGGTGCAGTCGCCGCAGGGGTTCCAGTCGAGCGGTAGGTCGGGTTCGAGGTCGAGGTCGAGCAGCAGTTCGCCGAGGAAGACGCGCGAGCCGTGGCCGGGCACGATGAGGAGCGAGTTCTTGCCGGTGCATCCGACTCCGGCGGCTTCGGCCCACCCTTTTTCGAGCATGGGCAAGCTGTCCACGCAGGCCCGTCCGTAGACCGGCTGCTTGTAGATCGAGCGGATGAATTCGAGCAGCTCGGCCAGCATTTCGCCAACAACGCGGTGGTAGTCCTGGATGACAGCGTAGCCGGAGATTGCGCCGGGCTTGGTGGGCGCGGGCCACGGCAGGGCGACGGAGAGGACGCTCTTGACGCCTGGCAAAAACAGCTCCGGGTTGGCGCGCGCTTCGAGGCCGGTTTCGAGGTAGCCCATCTCGCCGTGCCGCCCCTCGTCGATCATCGCTCGATACTCCGCCAGCGCTCCGGACAGCGGCTTGGCAGCGGCGAATCCGCAGGCGCAGAAGCCGAGGTCGAGGGCTTTCTGCCGGATCGTTTCTTTCATGGTCAGCCGCTTTTCAGACATATCGAATCACCATTGGTTGCGATAATCTGCATTTCTTCTTAAATATACGAGTCAACTTCACGTAGTTGTTCCGCAACCTTTCGAACCTCCATTACATCCCTCATGCAGCGACGCGATTTTTTCAAGCATTTCATAAAACGCACCGGCATCGGCGCTGGCGTTTTGGCAGCTTCGGCTGCTGGTCTTGTTGGTTATTATCAACCGCGCAAAGAGATTTATGAGCCGTTAGGCGGGAGCGATGACGGTTTGCCCGAAGCGCTTAATATCCCGAAAAAGGCTGTGGTGATCGGTGGCGGGCTGGCGGGCATCAGCTCGGCGATGGAGCTGGCGCGGCGGAACTTCGAGGTGACTCTGGTCGAGGTCTCGCCGTCGCTCGGCGGCAAGCTGACCGGCTGGCCTATCGAGGCGCTTGGCGAGCAGTTTCCTGTGGAGCATGGCTTTCACGGCTTTTTCGATCAGTACTACAACCTGAACGAAATGTTCGCCTCGGCGGGTGTCGGCAGTGAGATGTTCGCCGCCGCGCCCGGCTATCCGGTTATCTTCAGCGACCGGCAGGTCGAGGTGTTCGGTCAGACGCCCAAGTGGTTCCCGTTCAATGTACTCTCGGTTGTGCAGCAGTCCAAACGGCTCGATCTTGCCTCGATCGTAAAACATTACTCCGGACTGCGCCCGGTGCTCGATCTGTTTGGATACCGGTACGAACGCACCTTCCACGACTGGGACAGCATCGATTTCATGACCTACTGCCAGCGCGGTGAAGTGCTTCCGGCCTTCATAGATACCGTGCTGCATCCCTTTGCGGACGCCACGATGAACCGAATGGAGGTGCTCTCCGCCGCCGAGGCGATGCGCTATTTCCACTTTTATTTCATGGGAAGCCCGGAGGGACTTGCCTTTAAAATCACCACAAAGGATTGCATGAGCGCCCTCATCGATCCGCTGGAGAAGAAGCTTAACGAGATGGGCGTGCGGGTGCTGAAAGGGCGCAAGGCGCGGAACCTCGTGATGCAGGATGGGCGCGTCACGGCGGTTCGGCTCGATGGCGCGGGAGCCGCGAGCGGCGCGGTGGCTTCGATTCCGAAGCGCGAGGTGCCGGTGACCGGGTGGCTGCAACACACCTCCGAAGCGGGGATTCCTGTGCTGGTGGCGCGACGCGGTGCGGCGTGGGTGGCGCTCGACGGGCGCTGTACCCACATGGGTTGCCCGGTGTCTCCCGAAGCGGCAACGGGGGGCTTTCACTGTCCCTGCCACGACGGACGCTTCAATGCCGAAGGGGTGCCGTTGAGCGGCCCGCCGAAAGCACCGCTCGCCCGTCTCGATGTGCGGGAAGCGGGGGAGATGCTCGTCATCGGACAGGCGTCGTCAGCTTCGTCGCCCGCGGTCGTTACTGCCGAGGAGCTGCCGTGCGACTACTGCGTCGTGGCTTCGGACGTGCGCGGTACCCGCGAGCTGATCGCCGCGACCCAGCCCGGCAACCGCGACTTCGCAAGCCATATCGCCGCGCTTGGCGAGGCCGATCCCTACGTCGTTTGGCGCGTCTGGCTCGATCGCCCGCTCGCCTCCGCCGACTTTCCGTTCTACACCGTTTCGGGCTACACCTACACCGACTCGATCACCCTCTATTCGAGTTTCCAGCAGCCCTTCATCGACTGGGCGAAGCGCACCGGCGGCTGCGTCGCCGAACTGCACGCCTACGCCGTTGCGCCGCAAGATGTGCGCCCCGAGCCGGAAATCCACGCCGCGATGCAGCAGGAGCTGTACGCCATGTTCCCGGAATCGAAAAGCGCCACGATCCGGCATGAAATCTTCATGATGCAATCCAACTTCACCCGCTGGGCCCCCGGCGACCACGCCACCAGGCCGGGTGTCGAAACGCCCTACGCTAACCTCTTCCTCGCCGGAGACTGGGTAAGCACCAGCGCCCCGGTCTTCCTCATGGAAGCCGCCGCCTTCACGGGCCGGCAGGCCGCGAACGCCATCGCCGCGAAAGAATCGCTACGGCAGAGGCCGCTGCCGATTGTGCCGATGGATGGGATTTTTGCGTGAGGGGGGAATTCTCGTTCAATAACGCTACGGCTATTGGGGTTTATACGACTTCGTCAGTCTTCTAAGCCCCATCGCACTGCTTACTTTGTCGCCACGTACAGAATTGAAGTCTCGAAGGTCATCGGGAAAAACTCGGCCTTTTTGAAGCCCGCGTTCTTCAGGATTGCCGTGAATTTTTCGGCTTGGGGGAACTGTTCGACCGAGTTGGGGAGGTAGTCGTAAGCAAAGGTCGATTTGCTGAATATTCCGGCGATTTTGGGCAGAACGTTTTTGAAGTAGATCAGGTAGAGCTTTTTCATCACCGGATTGCGAGGGATCATCGGTTCGATGATGTAAGCACAGCCGCAGGGTTTGAGCACGCGGCGGAATTCTTTCATGCCCTGCGCAAGGTCTTCGAGGTTGCGGACGCCGAATCCTGCGCTGACCACGTGGAAGCTGTTGTCAGCGAAGGGCATCTTTTCGGCGAAACCTTCGATGAACTCGATGTTGGGATACTTCTGCCGGGCGATGGCAAGCATCTCGGGCGAGAGGTCGTAGCCGGTCACTTTCGCGCCGGGGATTTTGGACATCGAGGCGGCCAGGTCGCCGGTACCGGTGGCAACGTCGAGAATTTTCGGCTCGCGTTCACCTTCCACCTGCTTCCGCGCTTTTTTGGCGGCCACGACACGCCAGTAGTTGTCGATGCCGAGGCTCAAGAGGTGATTGAGGAAGTCATAGGTCGGCGCAACCTCGTCGAACATGTTGCGGATCGAGGAGCGCGACTTGGTTTGTATGAGGGACTTTGCGGTCTCTTTGGAACTGCTCATCAGTGTCAGCTTTTCTTGCCGTAAACCTCTTCGGGATCGAACATCAGCGTGTCGCAGATTTCCATCTTTTTTCCGTCGTTGGTCTTTCTGTAGAAGCAGGAGTGGTAGCCTACGTGGCAGGCTCCGCCTTTCTGCGAGACCTTGAGCAGCAGCGTGTCGCCGTCGCAGTCGATCAGAATGTCGTGCACATCCTGCATGTTGCCGGACGATTCGCCCTTGAGCCAGAGCTTGTTGCGGCTGCGGCTCCAGTAGCAGGCCTTTTTCTTTTCAAGGGTCATTTTGAGGCTCTCGAGGTTCATCCAGGCCATCATCAGCACCTTGCCGGTCTCGACATCCTGTACGATGGCAGGCACCAGGCCGCGGTCGTCGAATTTCACCGTTTCGAGAAAGCTCTTCTGCGTATCTTGATTCTCGTTCATTGAAGCAGTAGATTAGAATTTTTTTCGTAGCGCCCGCAATCATTTGCGCGCTTGACTGGTTGAGTAAGCAGGCTACAGCAGGCAGATATTAAAGATTGACAAAATTCTTGAAAAACCAAGATTGCGACCGAAAAAAGTGTCCGGCGTTGCCTGCTGGAACGTTCGGCAACCGATAAATTCCTGATCTCTGACGACATGCAGAATCTGCAGAAAATTCTTCCGAAGTTTTCGATAGCCTTTGTGATTGTATTCGTGGCGATGACTGCCTACATCCTTACTCGAGGAAACACGGTCGAGGTCGAGGCGGGGAAGATCAAGCGCTCGGAGCTGGTCGAGGCGGTCTATGCTACCGGGTATGTGGAGGCGGAGAACATCGCCAGCCTGAGTGCCGAGTTCTCCGGAACGGTTCGCTCTGTCGGTGCGCTTGAAGGGCAGCGCGTGTGGAAAGGTCAGTCGATCATCGTTTTCGATAGTCCGCAACCCCGCCTGGCAGTTGATGAAGCGCGTGCAGCGGTGGCTGAAGAGCAGGCAGCGGTGCGCGACAACCGGCTGAAGCTGGAGCGCAACCGGATGTTGTTCAAGGCTGGGGCCATTTCGCAGCAGCAGCTCGACGAGGCGGAGCGCAACAGCACGCAGTCGCTCGAAGCGCTCCGGCGTCGCAAAGCGCAGCTCAGAAGCCGCGAGGATGACCTCAAGAAGCTGACCGTAGTCGCTCCGTTCGATGGGCGGCTGACTATGCAGAAGGTCAAGGTGGGCGACTACGTCGCGGCCAACACCGTGGTTGCCGTAGTGGCCGATACCTCTCGCTACCTCGTGGTGGTCGAGGTGGACGAACTCGACGTGCCGCGCTTGCGCATCGGTCTCAATGCGGTAATCGCCTTCGACTCGATGCCCGACAGCCGCTTCAACGCAACCGTCGTGCGCATCGTCCCGCAAACTGACCGGGTCACCAAGACCTCGCGGGTCTATCTGAAACTGAACCATCCGGCCTCGGCGATTCAGGGCGGGATGACCGCCACGGCCAACATTGTCTATAACGTCAAGAAGGGGGCGCTGCTTGTCCGGAAAAGCTCGATTTTTGAGGAGCGGCGCAAGAGTTACGTCTGGCAGATCGTCGACGGAAAACTGCAAAAGCAGCAGGTTCGCACCGGCGATAGTGACCTGACCTTCATCGAGATTCTTGACGGCCTTGCCGAAGGTGACGAGGTGGTTACATCGCCGCAGGTAAACTTTCGCGACGGCATGGAAGCACGCATCGTCGAGGAGCTGGAAACAAGCTCGTGACGGAATATTCTCGCTTTTTCCTGAGATTCAGCGACCGCGCGGTATGAATCCTTCATTCAAGCTGTATATTGGAAAAATGCGGAAGTTTTCCTGACGGGTAACGCTCCTTCTTGTTCCCGCCTGGACGCCCGCTGGCGAATTCTGAATGTCTTCCTGCCGCTTGACCGTACGGTTACGGCGTTGAGACCAATCACAAGGACTTCACTTATGGAGCACAGCAGGGAAACGATCGCGATGCTGATCGATGCCGATAACTCTCCAAGCGATAAAATCGATTTCATTCTCTCAGAAATGGCCAAGTACGGCGTTGTCAACATTCGGCGCGCGTACGGTAACTGGAAGAGCCATTCGCTGAAGGGGTGGGAGAACAAGTTGCATGATTACGCCATTCGTCCCATCCAGCAGTTCGACTACACCAAGGGCAAGAACGCTACCGACATGGCGATGACCATCGATGCGATGGATCTGCTCTATAGCAAGAAGCTCGATGCGTTCTGCATTGTGTCGAGTGATAGCGATTTTACGCCGCTGGTGATGCGTATTTTGTCGGAGGGGTTGAACGTGTATGGCTTCGGTCAGAAATCGGCACCCGCACCGTTCGTGAACGCCTGCTCCACGTTTCTGTACGTCGAATCGTTCGGTGGTGGTCAGGAGAAGAGCCGGAACGACGGTGGTCGCCGAAGAAGCGGTCAGCAACTGAAAAGTGACAGCAAGTTGTTGAACCTGCTCAGGAACGCTGTTGATAGTGTTGAGGAGGAGGATGGGTGGTCGAACCTGGCTAAAATCGGCAAGCATATTTCCAATCAGGCGTCGTTCGATCCGCGGAACTACGGCTTCAAGCGGTTGTCCGACCTGATCCGTTCGATCGACCTGTTCGAGATCGAGTTTCGCAACAACAACTCCGAGCTCTACATTCGCGAAAAGAGCAAGGCACGCAAGCCTGACGGTGGTTCGAGCGAAGGCTCCGGTACTTCGGCAGAGTCTGAATCTCCGGATTCACATCGTGACGCGCCGCAGCAGGATTCTTTTGAAAAAGGTGATCGTGAGCGCTTGTCGAGACCGACGCGTTATCGCCAGCCGTCTCATGAGCAGCAGCCTCAGAGCGCTGATGGCCAGAAGGCTTTGCCCGAGCCGGAGGGCGACAAGGCTGCCGAGTCGAGAACTTTGCAGTCCAGCCAGGTCTTCGCGAAACCGGAGCCAGCCAGCTCTTCGGTAGCCGGAGAGGCGTCGCAGAAGTCGGATGCCCTGGAAGCTGTGGTCTCACAAGCGGAGTCCGAGAAGCCTGCTGATGCAGTTGCGTCTGCGAAAGATTCCGGAAGTGGAACTCAACCGGAACCGCTAGTATCTGAGGCAGTTGTTCGGGAGCCCGAAGCTTCCGAAGCTGAAGCCGCGAAGTCTTCCGATTCAAAGGATACCGGTACGGAAGCGCCTGCTTCGAAACAATCCTCTCGATCCCGCTCGACAACAGCGAGGTCGGGGGCAAGAAAATCCGTTACCCGTACCACCCGGAAGGCGAGTTCCGCAAGGGAGGTTGTCGCAACCGGAACTGAAGCCCAGGTTTCCTTTTCGGCGCCGGCAATTGCATCGACACCGCAAACAGCTGATCCGAATCCGGTTGCCAAGAAGGTTTCCGAAACTGCCGTCACGGAGTCCGCTGCAGAGCAGCCGGAAGCGGCTGAAACAAAGCCTAAAACGATCACGAGGCGACGTACGACGAAGCCTCGAACGACCTCTTCGCGGAAGACGAAAGCCGCAACTGCAAAAGACAGCGAAGGTTCCAGGTCATCCGATGAGGGGGCGGTTGCAACGGCTGCGTCTGTCGAGGCTTCCGCAGAAACGCCGGAAGCTGAGAAAAAGCCCAAGCGTACCACGCGCCGCCGCACGACCCGCAAAAAGAGCGAACCAGAGACGCCCCCAAGCGAAGAGTGATCTGCCAGGGTGTTTTGACAGGTGAGGCGCACAGCATTGACATCAGGAGCGGGCTGGAAGAGATGAAAAAGACTCTTCCGGCTTTTCAGCTCTCAGCGTATCGCATGGGTGGCTTGACTCGCTTTTCCGGTAACCCGGCTTAAATCTATGGACAATCTCATCCTCATTGCAGTCTCCTTTACGGCAGGCCTGCTCATGCGCCGTTACAGCCGAATGCCGGAACAGACTCCTGTGGTGCTGAATGTGTTTATCATTTACGTGTCGTTGCCAGCTATGGTGCTGTACTATCTGCATGGCCTCGATTTCAGTCCGTCGATGTTCCTGCCTGCTTCGATGCCGTGGCTGACCTTCGGTTCGCTGATTCTCTGCGGCGGGCTTGGTAATACCTCGTTTTTCGGCTTTCCGATGATCGAGGCGTTTTATGGAAGGCAGGGGATTGTGCACGGAATCATTATCGACCAGCTCGGCAGCTTCATGGTTGTTTCAATTTTCGGCGTTGCCGTGGCCGGAATCTATTCGCACGGAAGTGCGGACGCTCGAAGCATTGTCAAGCGGGTGCTGCTATTTTCCTTGTTTATCGCTTTGATTGCGGCAGTGCTTCTCAACGATGTGGTGTATCCTGACTGGTTTATCACCCTGATCAGGCGTTTGAGCGATATGCTGGCGCCGATGGCGCTTTTCTCGGTCGGGTTTCAGTTCAATCCGGGACATATCGGCAAAAGCCGAAGCACGCTTGCGCTGGGGCTTGCCTTCAAGCTTGCTGTGGTGCCTGCGGTGATGTTTCTGGTCTATGTGATGGTTGCGGGAATGCACGGCCTGCCTGCGCGGATTACCACTTTCGAAGCGGCCATGCCGACTATGATCACTGGCGGCATTATCGCCGCCGAACACCGGCTTGATCCGCCCCTTGTCAACCTCATGGTGTCGCTTGGATTGTTGGTCTCGTTTGCTACCCTCGCGATCTGGACGCTGCTTCTCGGCGTTGTCTGATCGGCTTTTCAGAATTCTTACGCTTGCAATCTCAGCGGAAGTTCGAGGCCGTTGGCTTCGAGCAACTGTTGATTGGAGAGCAGCTTTTTTGTCGGGCCGTCGGCGACCATTTTTCCTTTGCTTAGAATGCAGACTCGTTCGCACGTGTCCCAGATGAAGTCGAGGTCGTGGGAGACGGTGATTCTGGTCATTGGCAGCTTGTTGACCAGCTCGATGAGCTTGCGGCGGTTGCGGGGGTCGAGGTCGGAGGTGGGTTCGTCCATCACGAGTACCTGGGGCTGCATGACGAGCACCGTGGCGATGGCGGCGAAGCGCTTCTGACCTTGCGAGAGGTGCGCGGGCGGCTTGTCGTGCAGCTCCCAGAGCCCGAATATCCGGAGCAGCCGTTCGGCTTCGGCGCGGATTTTCGCTTCGTCCATCCCGAGGTTCGCCGGGCCGAACATCACATCATCCCAAACTCTTGCCATGAAGAGCTGGTCGTCCGGTTTCTGGAACACCAGCCCCACCATTTTCCGTATCTCTTCGACCGCCTTTTTGTTCACCTGCAACTCCCCGATTCGCACCGCTCCCTCCTGCGGCAGGAGCCAGCCGTTGAGGTGGTTGACGAGGGTCGATTTGCCTGCGCCGTTCGATCCCGCGATGCAGAGTGATTCGCCTTTGCCGACGCGCAGGTCGATGCCGTCGAGCGCTCGTGTGCCGTCGGGGTAGGTGTATGCGAGTTGTTCGATTGCGATCAAATGGTTCTCCGGTTTCTGTTCAGAAAAGATACCGGATCAGGCCGAAAAGCGTTCCGGCGATGGCGATGGTCGTAAAATCGCTCGCCTGGAGCGCGACCGCCGGGTGCGAGTCCAGCGCCGTTCGGAAGCCTCGTGCGCTCATCGCCATGTAGATTCGTTCCGCGCGTGCAGTTATACGGATGAGCAGCGAGCCGATGAGTTTTGCCGTGACGACCGGCCCTTTGCCGCGTCCGTTGAAGCTGCGCAGGTCGCGGGCTTTCTGCATCATCGCGGCCTCTTCGGCGAGCAGAAAGCTGTAGCGATAAACCAGCAAAAGTTGCGTGATGAACACCTCTGGCACGCGCAGGCTTCGGAGCGCCATGCCGAAGCGGTGGAATGGCAGGCAGGCCATGAGCCAGAGCAGGGTGGAGAGGGTGAGCAGGGTTTTCAGCACGATGACCGGCGCCGAAACCGCGCCGCCGGTGATTGCGATTCCCGCGACTGTCAGCGCTGTCGAGCGGTCGAGAAAGAGATTCCCGGCGGCCATGAAGAGGATGAAGGAGGAGGCGATGACGAGCCGTTTCAGCACCGGCGCGAGCGGGACGGGCGTGGCGGTGAAGAGTAGCAGCGGGATGGCTGCGAAGGCGAGCGCTCCGGCGAGGTCGAATTTCGGGATGGAGATGACGAAGATGATGAAGAGCGCGAGGATGATGATCGCCGCGCCGTCTCCGACGGGCAGCCTGCACGATGTCGTTTCTCCGTGCAGGCTGCCAATGGCGAAGCGATCCGTCACGACTGTGATGCGGTCGTCGAGCTGTTGCGACGCTTGCGGAACAGCAGGCCAGCCGCACCGGAAAGCAGCAGCACCATCAGGCTTCCAGCGATGCCCGAGAGCGAGGTTCCGGTGTTCACGGGCGAGTCACCCGAAGCCGCGTTTTCGGCCTTACCGCTAGTCTGCCTGAAGTCGTAGTCCGGCAGGAACGCTGCCTGCTCTTGAAGTCCAGCGAGCCATTCGTGCGCTGGTTCGGCAGGTGAACTCAGCTCTTCGGCTCCAGCGACTTTTGCAATCGACCACTCCAGTCCGTCAGGATTCGAGGAGGCAAACCAGGAGAGCGATCCGCCGATGGCAAGCGCGGCGACTAGCAGCGTGGCGGTCACAAAGCCGGTTTTTGGGGCGTGAGTAGTTTCGGACGCGGTCTGTAATAGCCCCGGTTCGGTCGAACGGACGAAGGCGAGCACGCCCCAGGTCAGTACGCCTTCGGTGATGCCGATGGCTGCGTGGATCGGTAGCATGAAAAGCATGAAGGTGTTGAACGGCAGGTCGGAGATGCCTGACATGGTTGTCTGGAGTACCACCGAGAAGGCGCCAGCCAGCAGGCCGAGCGTGGCTGCGACAATGCTCGCTGTGGCAAGGCGCATCGGAGACTTTCCATCCCCGGCGATGGGACGGAAGATGAAGGGCCAAGCGATGAAGGCGGGAATGAACGCCATATTGAAGATGTTGCAGCCGAGCGCGAGCAGTCCGCCGTCCGCGAAAAAGAGCGCCTGGATCACCAGCACCGAGGCGAGCGTGATGAAAGCCCTCCACGGTCCGAGTAGCACGGCAAGCAAGAGTCCTCCGCCGATGTGTCCGCTTGATCCGGTGCCCGGAATGGTGAAGTTGATCATCTGCGCGGCGAACACGAACGCGCCGAGCACGCCCATCAGCACGGTTTTCGAGCCGTCCGAATCGGCAGCAGTTTTCCGGGCTGACCAACCGATCATTCCGGCGCTGACGGCCCAGAACGTGCCGCCGACAACCGGTGAGAGCAAAGCGTCTGACATGTGCATGGTTCGTTCTCCCGTGGTTTGGTTCAGAAGCGTATCGTTGCGCCGGCGAGTAGCGTTGTATCGGTTTCAGCGTCGTTCAGGCCGCTCCGGATGCCGATATCGAGGTCGGTATAGTCGCTGACCGCATAGATCAGGCCGCCGAGAATGTAGGCTGGATTGGTATCGGCATCCTTGTCTGAATTGGTCTCGATGCCGATATCGCCTACAGCTCTGAGCTTGTCGGTCACATTCAGCTCGGCGGCTAACGAGGCGTGCCAGATATTTTTTCTCGACGTTTCGCTGAGTTCGTCGAGCTTGTACTCGTTGCGGCTGTAACCGAGGTTGAAGTGATAGCTGGCCAGTTCTGCTTCGCGCGTAGCGATGAGTGTCACGTCACCCGAAACCTTGCCGGTGCCGAGGCCTTTATCATCATCACCGGTCGGCAGGGTGAGTCCGGGTTTGAGCGCCAGGCTGAACCCGGTGTCCGGCATCTCGTAAAAGCGCCATTTGATTTGCAAGGCAAGATCGCCATACCCGCTTTCATCGGCCACTTTGAGGCCATTTTCTTTTTCGGTGTACCACTCCCAAGGCAGACCAGCGACCAAGTCAATGTCGTTTGTCAGGCCGTAGGTGAAGGTGGTTGTAATGGCGCCTCCTGTCAGCTTGTATGAGACTTCTCCTTCGGTTTCCTTGTCTTGGGCGGCTTCAACTCCGATTTCGATTTGGCTGTGTCCTTTGCCCTGAGTGCTCGTGTCGTCGGTCTGGAGCGGCATAGCGGTGAAGGCCTGCGTTGAACAGAGCATGAGTGCAGAGGCGAGAATGATGGTTTTTTTCATTGCAACGTGCTGAGTAGTTGTTAATGATAGCATGAAAATAAGGATAGTGCTATCGACAGACAACACGTAACGGCCTTGAATCGGTTGCTTGCAAAAAAATATTACAGTTCCGCGACTGTCAATCAGCGGATGAGAGGGAGAGGTCGAGATGCTTGACGCCAACCAGCACCTTGAGGGCGCTCGAAAGCTTTTCGATGTCCGGGGCGTTGCCCTTGACGGCAATCACTTCGAGGCAGTTCTCGTGGTCGAGGTGCACGTGCTGGGTTGAGATGATGAGGTCGTGGAAGTCGTGCTGGATGTCGATGAGCCGGTTGACCAGCTCGCGCTTGTGGTGGTCATAGGTCATCACGATGGCTCCGGCCACCAAGCCGCCTTCGGCGGTGGTTTTGCGCAGAAGCTCCTCGCGGATGAGGTCCCTGAGGGCTTCCGACCGGCTCTGGTAGCCCTGAGCCTTGATGTGCCGGTCGAAAGCCTCGATCAGTTCCCTGTCGAGCGAAATGCCGAAGCGGTACAAGTCGCTCACGGTTTTACCACTCGTCGAAGTGCTGTGCCGTGCCGCCGAGCTGTTTGTTGATGGCTGCCGCAGCGGTGCGGCCTGCACCCATCGCCAGAATCACCGTCGCGCCGCCCGTGACGATGTCGCCGCCAGCATAGACGCCCTCTTTGGAGGTCTGCATGGTGTTGACGTCAACGACGATGGTCTCGCGCTTACTGACCTCGATGTCGGGCGTGGTCTGGTGGATGAGCGGGTTGGAGCCGTTGCCGATGGAGATGATCGCCATGTCGATCGGCAGGATGTACTCCGAGCCTTCGATCGGTACCGGGCGGCGGCGTCCGGAATCGTCAGGCGCGCCAAGCTCCATCTTTTGGCACTTCGCGCCGGTGAGCCACGCCTGGTCGTCGCCGACGAATTCGAGCGGGGTGGTGAGCAACAGGAATTCGATGCCCTCCTCCTTTGCGTTGTGAATCTCCTCCTCGCGGGCCGGCATCTCTTTTTCGGAGCGACGATAGACGATGTAGGCGTGCTCCGCGCCGAGCCTCTTGGCCGTGCGGACTGCGTCCATCGCGGTGTTGCCGCCACCGAAGATCGCCACGCTCTTGCCCTTGCAGTCGAACACCGGGGTGTCGTTGTTCGGGAAGTCGTAGGCCTTCATGAGGTTGACCCTGGTCAGGAACTCGTTGGCCGAGAGCACGCCGACCAGGTTCTCGCCGGGGATGCCCATGAACCAGGGCAGACCAGCGCCGACGCCGATGAAGACCGCGTCGAAGCCATCCTCTTCCATCAGCTCGTCGATGGTGATGGTGCGTCCAACCACCACGTCGGTGCGGAACTCGATGCCCATGCGGCGCAGGCCGTCGAGCTCCTCGCGCACGATCTCTTTCGGCAGGCGGAACTCCGGAATGCCGTACATCAGCACGCCGCCAAGCTCGTGCAGCGCTTCGAAAATCACCACCTTGTGGCCGAACTGGGCCAGGTCGTTGGCGCAGCTCAGGCTGGCCGGGCCGCTGCCGACGACGGCAACTTTCTTACCGGTCGAGGGAGCGACTTTCGGATCGGCTTTTTGACCGCTCTGGCGCTCGTAGTCGCCAACGAAGCGTTCGAGGTTGCCGATAGCCACCGGCTCGTGCTTCTTGCCGATAACGCACACCTTTTCGCACTGGTCTTCCTGCGGGCAGACGCGACCGCAGATCGACGGCAACACGTTGTCCTCCTTGATCTTCCTGACCGCGCCCATGAAGTCGCCCTCGGCGATGAGCTTGATGAACTGGTCGATCTTGATGTTGACCGGGCAGCCTTCGATGCAGACCGGATCCTTGCACTGGATGCAGCGCAGCGCTTCCTGCTGTGCCTGTTCCGGTGTCAGGCCGAGGTTGACCTCTTGAAAGTTGCCGACGCGCTCCTGCGGATCCTGTGCGGGCATCTTCTGGCGGGGGATGGCCATGCGTTCCTTGGCCGTAATCTTTCGAGCGTCCATGATAGAAATTGCTGGTTTAGCGGTGAAACTTGTTTTCGTAACAGCCAAGCCCGCAGAAGACCGTTCGGCTCCGCGGGTTGGCGGTTATCAAATTATGTGTTGTGGTACTCAGCCCTGTCCGTGCAGCTTGCAGGCGTGCTCGAAAGCGTCGCCGGCCTCTTTCTCTTCGTGCTGGTAAATTCTGTTCCGGTCGGCCAGGTTCTTGAAATCGACCTGGTGGGCGTCGAACTCCGGGCCGTCGATGCAGGCGAATTTGATTTCGTTGTTGACCGTCACACGGCAGCCGCCGCACATGCCGGTGCCGTCGATCATGATGGGGTTGAGGCTCACCACGGTTTTGATGCCGTGCGGGCGGGTGACATCGGCCACGGCCTTCATCATCGGAATCGGCCCGATGGCGAGTACGAAGTCGATCTTTTTGCCGGAGTCGATCAGCTCCTGGAGCTTCTGGGTGACAAAACCGTTGTAGCCGTACGAACCGTCATCGGTGGTGATGTAGGCCTCGTCGCTGCAAGCCTTCATCTCATCCTCGAGAAGTACGAGTTCTTTGGTCCTTGCACCGTTGATGGTGATGACGTAGTTGCCCGCCTCCTTGAGCGCCTTGGCCGTCGGGTAGGCGATGGCCGTGCCGACGCCGCCACCGATGCTGACCGCAGTACCGAAATTCTCGATATGCGACGGGGTGCCGAGCGGGCCGACCACATCGGCGATCGAGTCGCCCGCCTCCTTACGGTTCAGCTCGCGGGTCGATTTGCCCGCGCCCTGCACGATGATAGTGATGGTGCCCTTTTCGGGATCGGAATCGGCGATGGTCAGCGGAACGCGCTCACCGTTGCTTTCGACCCTGACGATAACGAACTGACCCGCCTTGCGCTTTTTTGCGATCATGGGGGCCTCGATCTCGAATTTTTTGATATTTTCAGCTAAAAAAATAGCGGAAACAATCCTGTACATTGTTACTTTCGATTTCTCGTGATATGTGGATTGGAATGGCTTTCAGGGAAGTTTTGGTAACGCAACGAAAGCCAACGTAAGGTTGTATAATACGGCGAGAACTTCTTAATTAAAAGCCGCGTTCGCGCTTTTTCGACTTCCGGGTCTTTTTTTGCTATCCGGAACTCATCAGTCACGTTTAATTTTTCTGTTCATGATAGTTATTGCCGA
>DRSQ01000002.1 GCA_011372505.1 Chlorobaculum parvum
GAACCCAAAATACAAAAGAAACGAAAAGCGAAATTGCTTATATTTGCGTAAGGGAATTCTGGCAAATGTAAACAGAGTTACAACTAACACCGCCGCCAAGATATAAGAACTAATACTACACGGCGTCAATGTATACATAATAATGATAAAGGCAATGGTGTCGGGAACGGACAAAAGATTATTACCGGTACGATTACCAGTTACATGGCAGATTTGACGGCAATGAGCATCGGAATCAGGAAATAAAAGATGAGCGTTTGAGCCCTGAAGAGATCGTTGCACTGGAACGCGCTGATCCTGAACGAAGCGCGGCCATGCAGGAGCAATCAGATACCCTCATATTGACGGAAAAAGTGCTCTGGCAGGAGTGTACAGGGTGTAGAAGAAAGGAGGGATGCGAACAGTTCGAAGAGTTCAGCAAAATTCTGCATTGCGGCGCGGGCAATGGGAGCTTTTCTGTCAGTTACAACGGCATATTCCGGCTCTGTTCATCGCTGTGGCATCCGGATATGACTTACGATCTTCGCAACGGCCTCCTCAAGGAAGCGTGGGAAGTCGTAGTGCCTGAAGTCCGGAACATCCGATCATCAAGTAAGGAGTTTTTCAGTACCTGCAAAAGCTGCCCGATCATCAATCTCTGCATGTGGTGTGCTGCACACGCGCACCTTGAAAACGGAAGCCCTGAAACCCGGGTTTCATGGTTCTGTGAGGTCGCCAAAGCCCGTGCAGCGGAACTGACCGGTGATCCTCGCTGGCTTACCTGTGAGCCATGGGAAATGGAGCTTCCCCAACAACGGGCATTGCACGATGCAATCGAACCGTCAGCAAGGGATCGACATGAGTAAAACGGCAACAAACCCATACTTTTCGACCAGGGCCTTTTCCCTTACCCGGCAGCAAGCTATAGGCCAGATCGATATCGAGTTGACTGAACGGTGTAATAACGACTGCCTACACTGCTGCATTAACCAACCGGCAGATTCAACAACCGCGAAGAGTCGCGAAATGGACACCGTATTCGTCAAGTCGATCCTCGATCAGGCTGCAAAACTTGGCGCCCTTTCAGTTCGGTTTACCGGTGGCGAACCTTTGCTACGTGACGATTTCAGGGAGCTCTACCTGCATAGCAGGCGGCTTGGCATGAAAGTGCTGCTCTTCACCAACGCACGCCTTCTTGACACCGGACTTGCAGACCTGTTCGCCCGAATTCCCCCACTTGAGCAAATACAGATTACGCTTTACGGTATAACAAAGGAGAGTTGCTCTGCCGTAACAAGAGATCCTCTGGCTTACAAAGAAACCATGCGGGGCATCGAACTTCTGCGTGAACGGAATATCCCGTTTATTGTGAAGGGAGCGCTCATGCCGCAAAACGCTGCCGACAAGCCAGCCATCGAAGCGTTTGCTCTCGATATTCCGTGGCAGGACGGCAGAAAACCATCGTTCGCTTCAGCGTTCGATCTTCGCTCCCGGCGAGACTTTGAAAAAAGGAATGCGCTCATCCGCCATATCCGTGCAACACCTGAAGAGGTCGTGCGCCTGCTACGGGAACAGGCCGATGAAAAGTATTTTCTGGAAATGCAGCAGTTCTGTGCCAAATTCATGGGGGCAAGCGGCGAGAAGCTCTTCTCATGTGGCGCCGGCAAGGAAGGTGGGTGCGTCGATGCTTATGGAATGCTCCAGCCCTGCCTGCTGCTTCGTGATCCAACCCTGGTGTACGATTTAAAAAAGGGTTCGCTTCTTGACGGAGTACGCGATTTCTTTCCGATGCTTCAAGAATTGAAAGTAGCGAACGCCGAGTACCTCAAACGTTGTGCACGGTGTTTCATTAATGGGCTGTGCGAGCAATGTCCAGCCAGGTCCTGGAGTGAAAACGGAACGTTGGACACCCCTGTAGAGTACCTGTGTGATATAGCACATGCAACCGCCCGGTTCCTTGGTTTGATAGGTGAGAAGGAAAATGCCTGGGAGGTAAGTAACCCATCAGCCAGAATAGCAAAACTGCAACAGACAACGTATGCAGAATGGGCTGCAGAACAAGGCGTTGCAAATCAGAATATCAAGTAGTTTTTTTTCATAACAAGCCATCGTAAATCATGACTGAAACCCTGGAACTGGATGGATGCTATATACCTTCTGAAGATATTGTAGCACGCGAAATCGAAGGCGAAATTATTCTTGTGCCGTTAACCACAGGTTTTTCTGACGACCCCGAAGCCCTGTTTACGCTGAATGAAACCGGTAAGGCTATCTGGAACAGACTGGATGGAAAACTCACAATCGAGGGTATCGCCGACAGTTTGTGTGAGGACTATGAACAGGAAAAAGCCGATATCCTGAATGATGTCAGGAGGTTCGCTGAGGAGTTGCTTTCAAGGCGGATGATTGTGAAAGTAGCATAACAAGTTCCCCATGCAATGGTGTGAGAAGGGCTGATTTTTTTGTATCAAAGCTCCAGCTTGACCGTTCCCAGCCCGTCAATCAGGTGCATACGATGTGATATAATCAACGTTGTCCGCTCTTTGGTGAGTTGCTCAAGTGAATCTTTAAGCTTCTTTTCGGTATCCATATCGAGTGCGGAACTCGGCTCGTCAAGGACGAGGATTACCGGATCTCTCAGGAAAGCTCTGGCGATCGAGATTCGTTGACGCTGGCCGGGAGAAAAGAATCCCCCCCGTTCACCCATTATGGTCTGGTATCCCTATGGCAAGCTGTCAATATAGCCATGAATGTGAGCCTGTCTGGCAGCACTGATAACCTCATCTCTGCTGGCAGCAGGCTTGCCAAACTTGATGTTGTTTTCGACAGTGTCGTTGAACAGAAAAACCTCTTGTGAAACAATACCGATCTGATCTCTCAGCCACCGGGTATCGATCTCCTGAAGGTTTTTCCCATCGAGGCTGATACTCCCCCCTGTCGGATAATGGAACTTCAGCAAAAGGTTGACCAGCGTTGTTTTGCCAGCGCCACTTTCACCGGTAATGATAAGGGTATGGCCCGGTTCAACTTTGAACGAGATATCTTCGAGTACGGGTTTGCCCGGATCATAGGAAAACGATACACCGGAAAAAATGAGCTCTCCCTTGAGCTCTTTTTTGACTGAGTCGTGACGAATCAGGCTCTTTTTTTCAACCTTGATTCCGTATTCAGGGACCGTTTTAAACATCTCGACCAAACGTTCCATCGAGGCAAAAACCGGCTGAAGAGACAAAACCGTTGAAGAAATGCCCGTTAGCCGACCTGAAAGATAGACGAGATAGGCTATGACTGTCGTCAAATCACCGATAGTCATAGCCCCTGCCTCTATGCGGTGAACACCGAGCACAACAACCGCAAGCATGAGCACAAACTTTGTTTGCTGGGTGAAAGAAGACGAGAGCGCGTTAAGGGCAGTGCCTTGAAACCGGGAGGAAAACAGCTTCCGGAGTTTTTCGGAGATTTTCTCGACAGCTTTGTGCTCGGCAGTAAATGCCTTGAGCACTTCTGCACCGGAAATAGCTTCATGCATCTCTTCCGATACCATGGCATGGCGCTCCATTTCCTTTTGGCTGACGGCTCTTAACCGGGCAGCAAAAAAAAAGTTGATGGCAAACAGTACCGGCAAAACCAGAAGCAAAAGAGATGCAACCGTGCTGTTCAGGTTGAACAGAATGATAATGCCGAACAGGCTGTAAAACGAGTTGGTTACCAGTTGCGGAGCAAGCCAGGAAAAGAAAAACTGGACCATGCCAACATCGTCCGATACCCTCGACATCAGGTAACCGACCTGTTTCTGTTTTAAAAACGAGAGAGGAAAACGGAGGACGTGACCGAAAAGCTCGGTCTGAACCGTAAAGGTGATCTCCTGTTGGAACCTGAGCGTAATCAGCTTTTCAACGATTCCTATCATGCCGATCACTATACCCACAGCAAAGAGCGTAACAACCATGTAGTTCAGTGAACCCGCCAGGTGCATAAGAGGATCGGCAAGAAATCCAAGATGTCGAGATGTAAGAAAACGACCGATATCATCAACCGGCCGCTTCATGACAATGAAGTCGATCAGGAGTTTTACACTCAGCGGCAACAGAGAGGAAAGCGCTGTGGATACTGCGGTGAGAATCAGACTTGTAAGCCCGAGCACCCACAGTGGACGAACAAATTTCCAGAAAAAAAGGATGTCGCGATAGCGAAACCTGATATCTCTGTCATTGTTTTTGTCATCACTCTGCAGCATACCGTTCGTCCATCCATGAAATAAATCAATACTCTGGCACCATTCTCTCCTCACATCATCGCACAACCACAGGCTGATGGAGCACCACCCAACGCCGCAATCTTGCCACGGAACAACTTTTTAAAGGTGCCCTGTACTTTTAGCTGCCAAAACGTAGCAATAGGGACACAAACTGCAAACAAAAATCTTTTGGAGTAGAAACCGAAACCTTACAGCCGCCTATCCACAATGTTCCGGTCATAGATGCCCTTCACATCATACACCACCCCACCATCGACCAACCAGCACCTCGGATCAAGCTTTGCAAACTCCCTGTGCCCAACCGCCGCCACAACCGCCTGATAACCAGGCCGAATCGCCTTCATATCGCCAAGTAATGCCAACCCGTATTCATGCGCCACCTCATCGGCAGACGCCCAGGGGTCGGCAACATCGACTTCACACCCATACTCCTGCAGTTCACGAATAATATCAATCACACGGCTGTTTCGGATATCAGGGCAGTTTTCCTTGAAAGTGATCCCCAGCACAAGCACTCTGGCCCCCTTTACACAGCTGTTCCCCCTGATCAGCATTTTTACCACTTCGCTGGCGACATACGCCCCCATCCCGTCATTCAACCGTCGCCCGGCAAGGATAATCTCTGGATGATAGCCCACTTCCTGCGCCTTCTGGGCCAGATAATAGGGATCGACACCAATACAGTGCCCACCAACGAGCCCAGGCTTGAACGGCAGGAAGTTCCACTTCGTGCCGGCCGCTTCGAGCACATCGAGCGTATCGATCTCCATGCGGTTGAAGATTCGGGCCAGTTCGTTGACGAAGGCGATGTTGATGTCGCGCTGCGAGTTCTCGATCACCTTGGCCGCTTCGGCCACCTTGATGGAGGGGGCCAGATGGGTTCCGGCTTCAATGACCGAACCATACAGCCGGTCGATCACTGCGGCCGCTTCAAGGTTTGAGCCGGAGGTCACCTTCTGGATTCGGGTCACCGTATGGTGCTTGTCGCCGGGGTTGATGCGCTCAGGCGAGTAGCCGACCGAAAAGTCGACATCCATCCGCAACCCCGACACCCGCTCCAGTACCGGAACGCACTCCTCTTCGGTCGCTCCGGGATAGACGGTCGATTCGTAGACGACGATGTCACCGCGCTTCAGCACCCGGCCAACGCTCTCGCTCGCCTTCAGCAGCGGGGTAAGGTCGGGGCGGTTGTTCTTGTCGGTCGGGGTAGGGACGGTCACCACATAGACGTTGGCACCCGACAGCGCCTCCAACTCAGAGGTCACATAGAGCCCGCTGGCTCCCGTCACAAAGGGATTCTCCGATACGGAGCGTTCGCGAAGCACCGCCTCTTCAGTCTCCAGCGTGGAGTCGCAACCGCCGTGCAGTTCATCGATGCGCTCCTGTTTGATATCGAAGCCAACCACCGGCAACCCGGCGGCAAATTCCACGGCAAGAGGCAGGCCGACATAGCCAAGCCCGACAACCGCGATCTTCGGCGCTGTCGCCGCGCTGATGGTAATACCGCTCATAACGTCACATAGTATGATTAAAAAGAAAGAGCCTGAAGAGAGGCATTCGCTCATCCCCTTCAGGCACAAAAGTCTCGAATAGATTGCCGCGTCGCACTGCTCCTCGCAATGACGGGAATCTCACACGACCGGCAACCTCTTCGTCATCGCGAGTCCCGACAGGTCGGGACATAGCGATCCACGAAGCACCACAAAAGTCCCGCATGACGAAGATGGATTGCCACGCTCCGCTTCTTGCAATGACGGGGAAAGGAGTGCAATATCACGGCACAACTTGCAATGACGCGAAACCTCTTTTCACTCTGACCTCATTGCTCACCACTCCTCACGTCCCCCTCCCCCGCAATCCGTCGAGCACATCGAGCGCGGCCTTGACCACCAACTGTTCGTCATAGGCCTGTTCGACCTGCCTGCGACCTGCTGCGCCCATGCGCGAGCGCTCCTCCGGGCTCAGGGCAAGCATCGCCTCCAGCGCGTTACGCAGCGACTCCGCGCTCTTCGCTTCACACAAGAGGCCGTTGTGGCCGTCGGCGACGATGTTCCGGCATCCCGGCACGTTGGTCGCCACCACCGGCAGGCCCATCGCTCCGGCTTCAAGCAGGCTTCGCGGCATCCCCTCGCGATAGGAGGGCAGCACCACACAGTCGGCCTGCGAGTAGACCTCTTCGATGCGGTCACTCGGCCCCAGCAGCGCACACCCGGCCGCGCCGACCAGGCTTCGAGCAGCTCCCGGGAGATGGCCGACACGTTCTCCCCCCCTGCAAACCCGCAGAGCCACAGCTCGCACCGCACACCGTCGGTGTTTATTGCCAACACCGCCTCCAGCAGCTCATGCAGCC
>DRSQ01000003.1 GCA_011372505.1 Chlorobaculum parvum
AAGGTTGTCGAGGGTATCCGGAAAGCAGAATCGGTGCTCGACAGCCGATCTGCATCGACGGATGGCGATCCGGTTTTCGAGCATATCTGTGAAAAGATTGTGGCTTTCAAGCCAGTTTGGATTTCGGCGGAACGGGCGGTCGAGCTGATCCGGCAGTCGGAAATTCTTGCGGTTGGCGAGCGCGCATCATTGCCTCGATTGTTAGCGGAAAATACCTCGAACTCTGTGCAGCCTGGCCGCCGGCCTGCATCTTTTGCAAGGCTGAACGGGCAGGCATCAGCTGTTTCGGAAATTTCCTCCGGTAGCGTCCAGTTCCGGGGCTAGGGTTGTGCAGGTGCGCATGCATCGCTAACTTATAAGAATTGTTTTTCGAGAACTTTAACCGGAATTGCTATGAGCGCACTCACACTGCTGACCGACCTGTATCGGTACATGGGCTGGGCGGACGCCCTGATGTTGACCACCGTCATGGAGAACCCGGAAGCTGCGAAAGATGAGCTTGTCCTTGCGAAGCTGCGGCATCTGCACGCGACCCAGCGGATTTTTCTTGATGTGTGGAACGATCGGCCTATTGACCCGAAGGCTGCCGACAAGCTCGATCTTCCTGCGCTTGCCGTGTTTGCTCGTGAGGTCCATGACAGCGCGATGCAGTTCCTCACTTCTCAGACCTCAAAGACTCTTCAGACTCCGGTTAAACTTCCATGGTCGAAAACCGCGTCCGAGAAGCTTGGCTTCGAGGTCGCCGAGCACACTCTTGCCGATACGCTTGTACAGGTGTCGTCACACAGTTGTTATCATCGCGGCCAAATCAGCGCGCGCCTGCGTGAACTCGGCATCGATCCGCCGATGATCGATTATATCGCCTGGACCTGGCGGCATAAGCCTGAGGCCTCATGGCCGGGGGGTGATCAGGGTGAAAAGCTGGGAAAGGCCGAATAGGTTTCATTTGCTTATCTGAATCCGTAGGGGCGTCTGAGGTTGTTCCGGAAGCTTCGATACAACGGCGCTTCCGGAACGGGTGGAAAACTTAGAAGGTGAGGTAGGCTTTCTCTTTTGTGAGTTTGTAACTCCAGGGGAGGTCGGCGTTTTTCCAGCCGTTGACCGTGCGGTGCCCCTGCTTGTCCTTGTCGCCTTCGAAGCCTTCGTACACCGAGTAAACGTTGGTGTAGCCCGCTTTAGTCAGCAGATCGGCGGCGGGGGCGCTACGGTCGCCCGAGCGGCACATCAGAATGATCGGATCGTTTTTTTTCAGGCCGCGGGCGGCGAGCGCATCGGCGATCTTCATGGTGAAGGCGGAGTTCGGGCTCATCTGGAAGCGGCTCTTCTTGGCGTCCCAGGTTGAGTAGTCGTTGAGCATGTAAGGAATGTTCAGATTGACCTGGTCGGCAATTCCCACATATTCGTTCTCTTCTGGCGTCCTGATATCGACGAAGAGCACCTTTGCAGGAGCTTTGGTTACCATTTCATAAGCACCTTTGGCGGACAGGTACTTGCCGGAAATGGTGCGTTTCTTTTCCGGGAGTTGGCTTGCATCGAAGGATGCGGCGTGCAGCAGGCTTGTCGAAACCAGCAGGAGGGTGACGACCAGGGAGACAATTTTTTTCATGGGTGATTCCCTTGTTTTGAGGGTTGTCGAGAAAGAGTTAATGGTCACTTGAAATTTGATTTGATGTGCTCTAAAGAGTGTGCCGCGCGAACGGCTACCTTTCTTGAATGATGCCATATAACTATATCGTTATATAAAAAAGTTGATTGGGATTTGCAATAGGCGGGCTGTTGATTTTTAACAATTGTTTCGAGGTGGCCCGTGCGTTTTTAATGCCGTTATTTCATGTTGAAAAGGAGATAACGTTTATTCCCTAAGGGTGAATACCCCGCCGTTTACGGCGTAAAGTATTCAGGTGTTGTCCTCAAGATACCCCGCTGCTTGCGGCGGGGTTCTTCATTTTGCCAGCTTGTTTTATCGAGTGCTGAAGCAGTCGGCTTCCTCGAAAATCGGGTCGAGTTGAGCTTTGAGGGTGCGGTGGAGGAGCAGGTTTGCCTGGCGGTCGCTTTTGATTTCGATGATGAGGCTGTCGTTTCGTTCAAGTGCTTCGGTGTACAGATCGCTGAACTCGCGGTTGGTTGCGGGACAGGCGTAGTCGAGGTCGAAGGTGCGGGCTGCCGATTCAATGCTGAAGCTCTGTGGGGTGGCGAAGCACTCATCAAGCCGCTGAGTTTGCGAGGCGATGGGCAGAAAAGAGAAAATGCCGCCGCCGCGGTTGTTGAGCACGATGACAATGAGCGGGTTCGCAGCCTGGGCAAGCAACGAGAGGGCGTTGAGGTCGTGCAGGAACGAGATGTCGCCGATGAGCAGCATCGCTGGTTTGTCGAGGCCTGCTGCGAATCCGGCTGCCGTGGAGATGATGCCATCGATGCCACTGACGCCGCGGTTCAGCTCCACACGCAACGGCTTGTCAGTTTTTGGCGCGGCGTACAGATCCATATCCCGCGCGGGCATACTGTTGGCCACGAAGAGTGAGTGGTCATTGCCGGTGAGCGACGAAATGATGCGCGGTGCTGAGATTTCGTTGACCGGTTCATCAGGCGCGCATACCGCTGTGTCAATCGTGTGAGCAACTTCCGAAAAGAGAGCGGCACATCCGCCCATCTCCGCAGGCTTGCGGCATTCGGAAAGCGCCGAGACGACGGCTGCGGGTGAGGCTTCGATGCTCAGGGTGACGTTGTGGTCGGGATTGAAACGGCCGGGATGGTTCCTGACCACGACATAATGAAATGGCGGATCCTTGCGCAGCGTCATCGCAGGCTGCTTGCCGATCAACGCTCCGCCGAAATGGATCACCACGTCGGGGCTGAAGCTGGCCGCGAAAGTTTCGTTCTGAAACGCCAATTGCCAAGGCTGGCAAGCTTTCGAGAGCCGCAACCCGGAGGTAAGATCGGCAAAAAGCGGAATGTCGAGCGAGTCGGCCAGCGCGCCCACGGCCTTGGCATCATCAGCTTTATTCATGCTGCCAGCGACAAAAAGCGGACGCTCAGCATTGGCAAGGATTTGTCGAAGCGCTGTCAACGCATCGGCGTCCGGCGCGGTTCGAGGCTGTTCAAAGCGGCACCAAGGCTGCTCGGAGGCCAGCCAGTTGCGAAGCGGTTCAACCCAGGGGTGAGCCAGATCGTGTGATTCGGGTTCGAGGGGCTCGCGGAACGGCAGGTTCAGGTGCACCGGCCCCGCCGGAGTGCCAAGGCTGCGCTTGACCGCCTGATCGACCGTCGAAAGCAGCGAGGCGAGCGGCGTGCCGGTGCCAGGTTCGGGAAGTTCGAGGCTCCAGCGAGTGTAGCTGCCGAAGATATCCTGCTGGCGGATGGTCTGATTGGCTCCGGCATCGAGCAGCTCGAAGGGGCGGTCAGCCGAGAGCACGAGCATCGGCTGCGCGTCGGCGTCGGCCTCCACGACGGCGGGAAAGTAGTTTGCTACGGCGGTGCCCGAAGTGCAGATAAGTACGGCCGGTTTACCGGTCGCTCTGGCGTAACCGAGTGCGTAGAAGCCTGCCGAGCGCTCGTCGGGGAACATCCTGAATCGCGTGTTCGGATTGGCTGCCACGGCGAGGGTCAGCGGTGTCGATCGGGAGCCGGGGGAGATACAGAAAAATCCGGCGCCTTGCCGGATCAGTTCCTCCACGATCACCCTGCACCAGAGGGTCGTAACCTGCTTGTGGTTCACGGGCACCTCATGCTTTCTGCTGCGTGATGGCCAGAATATCGCCGATTTTCTGATCGACCTCCTCCCACTCCGATTCGGGATCAGAGCCCCGTACCAGTCCAGCTCCCGAATAGAGATAGACCTTCTCTTCGACGACGAGCGCCGAGCGGATGCCGACCGCGAACTCGGAGGCGTCGCGGCTGAGCCAGCCAACCGGCGCAGCGTACCAGCCCCGGCAGAACGGCTCGACCGACAGGATCAGCTCCATCGCCTCCTCCCTCGGCACGCCGCCAACCGCTGGGGTCGGATGAAGCTGGCGAAGCACCGTGCTGTCGTTGCTGAACTCGGGAAGCAGCTTGGCGCGGCACCGCGCGTAGAGGTGGGCTAAGCGGTTGAGCTGGAGCACATCGACCTCCTCCTGCATGTCGATATCGCTGCACACCGGCTGCAGTTCGCGGTAGATGGTGTCCTTCACAAAACGGTGCTCGCGAATATCCTTTTCGGAGCCGAGGAGCAGCTTCGAGGCTGTGTGGTCGTCGGCTTTCACCTTCTCCTTGGTGACCGTGCCGGCAAGTGCTTCGGTCTGCAGCAGGTCGCCATCACGGCGGTAGAGCCGTTCGGGCGTGAAGCTGACGAAGGCGTGCCCCTCGACCGGTTCGAAATAGAAGCGGTAGGCGGCGTTTTCGGGATATGGGTAGTCGAGCAGGAAACGGATGGCCGGAACCTTGCCTGCAAAGCTCAGCTCGGTTTGCCGGGCGAGAATCACTTTGTCCAGTCGACTTTCGTCGAACTTTCTCAGAATCGTTTCGCAACGTTCGATCCACTGAGGCTTGTCGGGGCAGTAGGCGGTTCGGGTTATTCCGGGAATCGCTGGTGTCGTTGCGGTCCGGTTGGTCTTGAGCGACACCAGAGTCTGCAAAAGTTGTTCGAGGGCCTGCTTTCGATTCTTTTCAGGCTTGAGCCAGACCGAACAGGTCATCGAGGTTTTGCCGTCACGGCGCTCCAGGCTGATGAGTGGCAAAATGAACAGGGCCGGGCTGAAGCTGTACCAGATATGATCCTGTTGCTGGCGGTTGTTGAAGCAGAACCCGCCCACATATCGGGCATGCGGATTTTTGTGTTTCAGGGCCTCTTCAAGAAGAGTAAAACTTCTTTCGTTTGGCCCGGTTTCGGTGATTTCAATGCGGTCGGCTTCTCCTATGCCTGCAATCCACTCGCTTTTCTCGCGGTTCATCCAGAAAAGCTTTGGAAACAACTGCCTTTCCGAAAGCCAAGCCGGGCCGTCGACCGAACCGTCGATGCTTGCGGTGAAGCTTTCCAGCACCGGGGCGCCATGATCGTTATGCGGCGGTTGGGGCTGTGCAATAGCGGTTTTCACCGATTCTTCGAGGAGTTGAAGTGCCTTTTGCAACATTAGGGTACTATCGTCCGCCGGCATGGTGGTTCAGAGTTCATTTTCCGGCCTTTTCAGGCACATCGTTCTGCAGGTGCCGTTCCAGGGAAGCGGCAAGATAATTGTTTTTGTCCTGAAGCCATGTAAGGATTTTTCTGGCCTCGTCGATTTTTCCCTGTTGAAGGTAACACATCCCCATAGTGTAATAAGCCTCCTGGAACGAATAGCTGTTGTCGATGGCTTTCTGATAAGAGTCGATGGCGTCATCGTAGCGTTTGAGCTGGTAATAGACGTTACCGAGATCGAAATGACGGAGCGAGTCGTCGGGCGCAATGCCGACCCGTTTCTGCATCCAGGGAAGGGCAGCTGCATACTCTTCTTTATTGAAGTAGGCGGCGCCGAGCCCTGAATAGGCTTCATCCAGCCCTGGTTCGATTTCGATGGCTCGTTGGTATGACTCGATAGCTTCATCGAAGCGCTGCTGGCGAGCGTACTCCTTGCCGAGGCTCAAATAAGCTCGCGCATTTTCGGGGTTTTTCCAGACCACCTGTTGCAGCTCCTGGATGCGTGTCTCCTTGTTCTGGCAGCCCAGAAGTCCGGAAAGGCAGCAGAAGATGAGCAACGGACGGAATGTGCGCACAATGCGGCGGTATGGCTGCAAAATCTGTATCATAGACTTCAATATAGCGACTGGTTTATTTTTCTGCTAACCTTCACCTCCTGAGTCGCTGCCATGCAACCGATGGTGGTCAGAGCAGGTTATTGTGACGTTCAACCCGATTAACAATAAAACAACAGAGCCATGAAAAAGGAAATCAAGGTAGGCGGGATGCATTGCCCGAGCTGTGAAATATTGGTTTCAGAGGCCCTTGAAGCGCTCGATGGGGTTCAGAAGGCGCAGGCTTCCCATCAGTGCGGGGTGGTCGAGGTCGAGTATGACCCGGCTAAAATTGATGATGAGGTCATGAAGCGGGCGATCGAGGGCGAGGGGTACACGGTGGCAGGGTAATCTGCGAGAGCCGGAAATCAAAAAAGCCTCCACATGGGAGGCTTTCGTATCGGTACGGTGCGGAGCTGACGGGACTCGAACCCGCGACCTCCTGCGTGACAGGCAGGCGCTCTAACCAAACTGAGCTACAGCTCCGTTCCTGAATGAGATGAAAAATGTAGTACACCGGTCTGTTGTTTCCAAATCTTTTTTTCATTTTTCTGACAGAGTTGTGTTCATGGTAAGGGATTTCTGCCGATTCGAGAGGTTTTTCTCAAGTTGCTCTCAAAGGGGTGTCCTAATGCCGGGAGTTTCGTAAATTAGTCCTCGATGTGACGGCAACCCCTGGTTAACGGGGCGTTATCAATTTGTTAACGTAATAAGTGCAACAAACATGGCCGATCCCAACCACTGCAATTCGTTGTCGATTACCGACAATCGCACCGGCAAATCGTATGAGTTACCTATCGAGCACGGCACCGTCCGAACCATGGATCTTCGACAGATCAAGGAGTCGGAAGACGATTTCGGGCTTCTCGGCTACGATCCGAGCTTTCTGAACACAGCCTCGTGTAAGAGCCAGATCACCTTTATCGACGGCGAAAAGGGTATTCTCCGTTACAGGGGTTACCCTATCGAGCAGCTTGCTGAAAAGAGCTCGTTCCTCGAAACCGCTTACCTGCTCATCAAGGGCGAATTGCCTGACAAGGAGCGGCTTGCGGTTTGGACCTACAACATCCGTCACCACACCATGATTCATGCGAACCTGACCAAGTTCATGGACGGGTTCCGCTACGACGCTCACCCGATGGGTATCCTCGTGGGGACGGTGGGCGCGCTTTCGACCTTCTATCCCGATGCCAAAAACATCGGCGACGAGGAGTCGCGCAAGCTCCAGGTGCGGCGGTTGATCGGCAAGATTCCGACGCTGGCGGCGATGAGTTTCCGGCACCACCTCGGCTTCCCTTACGTGCTGCCCGACAACGACCTGAGCTACGCTGGCAACTTCCTGTCGATGATGTTCCGCATGACCGAGCAGAAGTACGAACCGAATCCAGTGCTTGAAAAAGCACTCGACGTGCTCTTTATTTTGCACGCCGACCATGAACAGAACTGCTCGACCAATGCCGTGCGTTCGGTCAGCAGCTCGAAGGTCGATCCCTACTCGGCTATCGCCGCCGGGTGCGCCGCGCTTTATGGCCCGCTGCATGGCGGCGCGAACGAAGCGGTGATCCGGATGCTCGAAGGAATCGGCTCGGTCGATAACGTTTCGGCATTCATCAAGTCGGTCAAGAGCGGCAAAGGTCGGCTCATGGGTTTCGGGCACCGCGTCTATAAAAATTACGATCCACGGGCGCGAATTATCAAGAAGATCGCCTTCGAAGTCTTCGAGGAAACGGGCCGCAATCCGCTGCTCGACATCGCCATTGAGCTGGAACGGATTGCGCTGGAGGACGACTATTTTATCGGACGTAAGCTCTATCCGAACGTCGATTTCTACTCTGGCCTGATCTACCAGGCGATGGGCTTCCCGACCGATATGTTCCCGGTGCTGTTCGCCATCGGACGTGCGCCGGGCTGGCTCGCGCAATGGATCGAGCATGTCAAGGACCCGGAACAGAAAATCGCCCGTCCGCGCCAGATATTCCTCGGCGCACCCTGCCGCGATTACGTGCCGCTTGACGAGCGTCCGAGCAGGGGCGATGACGAAGAGAAGTTCGGCATCTGCAGGCTCTGATTCTGATCTGCCAAACGCAAAGTATTTGTTTTCATTAAATGGATTTACACTATGTCTGTCACTACAAAAGATGTCGCCTATATCGCGGAACTTGCCCGCCTGAAATTCACCGATGCCGAGCAGGAGCGGATGACCGATGAGCTGAACATGATTCTGCACTATGTCGACAAGCTCAACGAGGTCGATACCGAGGGCGTCGAGCCGCTCAACACGATTCACGACCAGATCAACGTGCTTCGTGCCGATGTGGAGCATACGCCGCTCTCCAACGAGGAGGCGCTGAAAAACGCTCCCGATCGTCAGGATCGCTTCTTCAAGGTGCCGAAGGTGATCGGTTGAGCAGATGAGCTGCATCAGCCAGAAGGGAGATGCGGCTTGCGTTGCCGTTCGCGTGCAGCCGCGCTCCTCGAAACCCGGCATAGCGGGCCGGTACGGCGAGCAGGTCAAAATCTGCCTGAAATCCGCGCCGGTAGACAATGCAGCCAACAAAGAGTGCTGCCAACTGCTGGCAAAAGCGCTCGGCGTTACGCGCTCCAGTGTGTCGGTTATGAACGGCCAGACCTCTCGAAGCAAGGTGCTGAAGGTCGAGGGCATGATGCCATCCGAGCTTCGCGAAGCGCTCGCTCATGTGCTCGGCGACGACGCGGAGGCGGGCGCTTGAGGTGCGTGGCTCAGCGGGTGCGTGAAGCTGCTGTTGCCATCGGCGGCGAACGGTACAGCTCCATTGGCGCGGGGTTGCTTGTGCTGGCCGGAATCTCGCGCGACGACACAGAAGCCGATCTTGCCTGGATGAGCCGCAAGCTTCCGAACTTGCGCATTTTCGAGGATGACGAGGGGCGCATGAACCGCTCGGTCAAGGAGTGTGGCGGCGAGCTGCTCGTCGTTTCGCAATTCACGCTTTACGCCGACGCCAGCCGCGGCAACCGGCCCGGCTTCTCCGAGTCCGCGCCGTCCGAAATCGCTCAGCCCCTTTTCGACCGCTTTGTCGAACTGCTTCGCCGCGATTCCGGCTTGACGGTTGAAACTGGCAGCTTCGGTGCGGACATGCAGGTGTCGCTCATCAACGACGGGCCGGTCACCATTATTCTCGAATCCCCGAAAAAGTAAGGGGCATGGCGTGCGCCTGTTGTGTGCTGTCATTTTTTCGATGCTTCCAAAAACGGGCGACCGCAAGGGATCGCCCCTACATCATTGAAATCGAGTTCTGATAACGCTACTATCCATCCATGAACGTCGTCATCGTCATCCCCGCCCGGCTTTCGTCGAACCGATTGAAAGAGAAAATGCTGGCCGATCTGGAGGGTGAGCCGCTGATCGTGCGCACCTGGCAGCAGGCGATGAAGTCGCGCTTGGCCAAGCGCGTGGTGGTGGCGACCGACAGCGAGCGCATCTGCGCGGTGCTTCGTGATGCCGGAGCCGAGGTGGTGATGACCTCGCCCGACCTCACCTGTGGTACCGATCGCATTGCCGAGGCTGCTGAACAGGTTGGCGGCGACGTCTTCGTCAACCTCCAGGGCGACGAACCGCTCATCGATCCCACGACGATCGATCTCGCCATCGCGCCCTTTTTCGAAGCCGGCCCGACGCCCGACTGCACCACACTGGTCTATCCGCTGAAGCCAGACGAACGCTACATCATCGACGACCCGCACGTCGTCAAGGCTGTGCTCGACACTCGCGGCCATGCGCTCTACTTCTCCCGCTGCTCGATTCCCTACCGCCGCGAAATGCTGTCCGATACGCGCTACTACCGCCACATCGGCCTCTACGCCTTCCGCGCCGACGTGCTCAAAGCGTTCGTCGCACTTCCCCCCTCGATACTCGAACGCACCGAATCCCTCGAACAGCTTCGCCTGCTCGAAAACGGCTACCGAATTCGCTGCATCGAGACGACAACGGATACGCCTGGGGTGAATACCGAGGAGGAGCTGGAAGAGGTGCGAAGGTTGTTCAGGGAGCGGTTTGGGGGTTGAGTAAGAGGGGCTGTTATTTTGTTCGGAAATTTTTCCCTGAGGGTAAATACCCCGCCGCTTGCGGCGTAAAATAAAATAGCGATTGATGAGCGAGTATCTTCATAAGAGTCATAATGTTACCGTGCTGATGTACCATATGGTGTTTCCAGCAAAATACAGAAAAGTCATATTTGATGGTGAGGTTGACGGGGAGCTGAAAGCGGTATGCTTAGATA
>DRSQ01000004.1 GCA_011372505.1 Chlorobaculum parvum
AAGAGACTCTCAAAAGTGATCCAGCATTACCTTTGATTTGTCATTCTGAACAAAGTGAAGAATCCAGTTTTTTCGAGCATTACGATTATTGACCTGATTGGCAATGCATTACGTGGCTACTCTGGATTCTTCGCCCGACTTTGTCGGACTCAGAATGACATAACAAAACGGCATGCTCTAAAAAAGCGATTTTTTCTTCCTTTTGAGACATCCCCTTCCTTGAAAGCTGAATTTACAAAGACAACATTTGATTTGTAAAGTGCTTTGCAGTCAACAAACAAAAAAAATTAACGGATTGAACAGGACGCACAATAATCGGCCCTCCTCTCAATCCGTCAAAAATGAATCGACGCTCAGGCTTTGCGGACGAACTCCGACTTCAACTGCATCGCGCCGAAGCCGTCGATTTTGCAGTCGATGTCGTGATCGCCCTCTACGAGGCGGATGTTCTTGACCTTCGTGCCGCCCTTGATCGGCGAAGAGGCGCCCTTGACCTTGAGATCCTTGATCACGGTCACGGTATCGCCATCGTGCAGCACATTGCCGTTCGCGTCCTTCCAGACCCGCTCCCCTTCGCCCGCAACGGCATCCTCAGTCGGGCTCCATTCATGGGCGCACTCGGGGCACACCAGCAACGCGCCGTTCTCGTAGGTGTATTCGGAATTGCATTTGGGGCAGCTTGGCAGAGTGCTCATAGCGGTAAAAATCGAAAAATTGAAAAGAACCAATTGCGCGGGATTATAACAAATTCCACGCCAGAGACCTAACGGCGGAAGTTCGGCCTCCGGCTGGCAGAAAATGGTGGCACGTGGAAAACCCGACCAGCTCCTGAACACAGCTCACACAACCCCCAGCACCAGAGCGACGCATCCGATGATAGCATGGGAAAATGAAACGGCGAAGAGGTTCGTCTGACGAATATAGGTGTATGACCACAACACGCCCACAATCAGGGTAAAGATCAAGGTCAGCGGGTTATGATAGATAATGTGGACAAACACATACGGCACAGCCATGAACAGAACAAACACGAAACGGTTCTCCAAGCCACACCGTTTCAGCAGAGCGAACATATAGCTGCGATAGACAAACTCCTGAAATGGAGATGAGATAAACACATAAAAAACCAGAAACAGCTCTTTCGACAGGAATTCCCGCTCAACGAAGCCAAGCCGGTGGGCAAAGGAGAGAACAAACAAAAACAGCATCAGAAACGGAACCTGCACCAGAAAGGCTTTACGAATATTGTCCTTTCTGAACCCAAGTTCACTTAATGTGTAGCCACGAACATACGACAGGATAGAAAAGATCACTCCCAGCGCAAGAAGCATATAAATGCGCCAACCGTAAGGAATAACATCGACGTAGATCAAGGCAGGAACAACCATCAAAATCGCAACAGAATACAACAATTGCCACCTGGCCTTCAGCACCGACTGATTACCTCCCTCGAATACACTCTCCATTGTTCTGATAAAGCTCGCGTTAGCTCTTTTATAACCGATCTGCCTGCTGTAACCCGGAATTCACGATAATAATTCGGCTTGTGAGGTATAACAGCACACCATTCAAGAGATGCCACACAAAGTGCGTCCCGAGTGGCCAGACCGGGCAAAGAGCCACGTCAAGCGTGCGAAAAAAGAGCGATAGAGCAAACACAAGCAACGCGTACCAGCCCAGCATCGGCTCGATCTTTTTGCGGGAATAGTGAAAGACGGCAACCGCCATAACCGACAGAATTGCAGGCAGATACATCACCGAGCCATTCAACACGCCTTTAAACGACAAGGCGTACAGACTGACGAGCAGAAACCCGCCCGCTAGCGCAACACGGGAAAAGGTACCGAGCTGGGCTACCCGCTGCATGTAAAGCCACAAAAAAGCGAGCTGATAGAGAAGTATCGGAACCACATCGAGCAGCCTGGCCCACTCAGTCGCAAACGAATGGAACAGCGCACTCCCGATCCCGATGAACACAACCAGAGTCAAAAGAAGAATATTGCCGGGATTGAACTGACCGCGATCGCGCAGTAAAAGGTAAACAAAAGCGGCGGCGACAATGAACGAGAGGTTCGTCAGTAGGTTAACCGGTTCATCGAACAAGCCAGAACCGCTTCTTTCGCAATAGTTGTAGAGCATGAAAAAGATATTCAGGTTAGGCGTCGTCGAGGATACGAATGACATCTAAAGCTCTTGCCTTTTTCGTAATTTTTAAATTTTCTCATCCATTCCAAGCATGCTCATTCATCGATAAATCCTTAATTTTCAATATTTTTACTTTCATCTGATGACCGAGCACAAGCTGTATTGTGCGAGAAGACCTCTTCATCGAGTGAAACAGACTACAACGCCAGCATGAACAGAACGGAAGCACAAACCCGATCCGAGCTGATCGACAATCTGCTGTCCCAATCGGGCTGGAATGTCAAAGACCCGATGCAGGTCGTTGAAGAGTTCGACATTCTGACATCGCTTCCGGACAGGGTTGCAGAGCCTCGAACGCCGTATGAAGGTCATCAGTTCAGCGACTATGTGCTGCTGGGCAAAAACGGCAAGCCACTTGCCGTTGTCGAAGCGAAGAAAACCAGCAAAGACGCCGCTCTCGGACGTGAACAGGCAAAGCAATACTGCCAGAACATTCAGAAGCAGCTCGGCGGCGAATTGCCCTTCTGTTTTTACACGAACGGTCTCGACACTTATTTCTGGGATCTGGACAACTACCCGCCGCGAAAGGTCGTTGGCTTTCCGACCCGCGACGATCTCGAACGCTTTCAATACATCCGGCGCAACCGCAAGCCGCTAACCCAGGAGCTGATTAACACCTCCATTACAGACCGGAATTACCAGATTCGCGCCATTCGCGCCGTGCTGGAAGGTATCGAGCAAAAGAAGCGGGAGTTCCTGCTGGTCATGGCCACCGGAACCGGCAAGACCCGCACCTGCATTGCTCTGGTCGATGCTCTCATGCGTTCGGCTCATGCTGAAAAGGTGCTCTTTCTTATTGACCGGATCGCCTTACGCGAACAGGCGCTGGATGCGTTCAAGGAGCATCTGCAAAACGAACCGCGCTGGCCGAACAAAGGCGAAAAGCTCATCACCAAAGACCGCCGCATCTACGTCTCGACCTATCCCTCGATGCTCAACATCATCCGGGACGAAGCGCAACACCTGTCCCCGCACTTTTTCGATCTGATCGTGGTCGATGAAAGCCACCGATCCATTTACAACACCTACCGGGAGGTGCTGGACTATTTCAAAACCATCACCGTTGGCCTCACCGCAACGCCGACAGACATCATCGATCACAACACCTTTCAGCTCTTCAACTGCGAAGATGGCCTCCCCTCTTTTGCCTACACTTTTGAAGAAGCGATCAACCACGTGCCGCCCTACCTGTGCAATTTTCAGGTGATGAAAATCCAGACGCGCTTTCAGATGGAGGGTATCAGCAAGCGTACCATTTCGCTGAAAGATCAGAAGAAACTGTTGCTCGAAGGCAAGGAGGTCGAAGAAATCAACTTCGAGGGTTCGCAGCTCGAAAAGCAGGTCGTCAACAAAGGCACCAACACGCTTATTGTCCGGGAGTTCATGGAGGAGTGCATCAAAGATGCCAATGGCGTTTTGCCAGGTAAAACCATCTTCTTCTGTTCAACCATCCCCCACGCCCGGCGCATCGAGGAGATTTTCGACAAGCTCTATCCGCAGTACAAAGGCGAGCTGGCCAAAGTGCTGGTTTCCGACGATCCCCGCGTGTACGGCAAAGGCGGTCTGCTCGACCAGTTCAAAAACAACGATATGCCTCGTATAGCCATCAGCGTCGATATGCTCGACACCGGCATCGATGTGCGCGAAATCGTCAATCTGGTCTTTGCCAAGCCTGTTTACTCCTACACCAAGTTCTGGCAGATGATCGGTCGCGGCACCCGTTTGCTGGATTTGCGAAATACAAAACCATGGTGTACGGAAAAAGATGTTTTTCTGATTCTGGACTGCTGGGACAACTTCGAATATTTCAAGCTGCAACCCAAAGGCAAAGAACTGAAGCCACAGCTCCCCTTGCCGGTTCGGCTGGCCGGATTGCGGATCGACAAAATCGAGAAGTCGATAGACCTTGGACAAACGCAGATTGCCGAACGTGAAACTACCAAGCTTCTCCAACAAATCGACCAGCTTCCACAAAACTCCGTTGTCATCAAGGAGGCCGCCGCAAAGCTGGACCAGCTCAAAGAACCGAACTTCTGGATCACCCTGAACCACCAGCGCCTGGAGTTCCTGCGAAGCGAAATCAAGCCGCTCTTCCGCACCATCTCCGAAGCTGATTTCAAGGCGATGCGCTTTGAACGTGACCTGCTCGAATACTCGCTGGCAAAGCTGAGCGAGGAGTCGGAAAAAGCCGATACGCTTCGGGAAGGCATTGTCGAACAGATCGCCGAACTGCCACTTTCGATAAGCTTTGTCCAGGCTGAAGAAAACCTGATCCGCACCGCCCAGACCAACCACTTCTGGGCAAAAAACAGTGCCATTGTGCTGGAAGATGCGCTCGACGAGCTGAACGCCCGACTCGGCCCATTGATGAAATTCCGCGAGCAGCCTCAAAATAACGGCCAGGTTCACCTCGACCTTACCGACGAGCTTCACAAAAAAGAGTATGTCGAGTTCGGCCCGCAGCACGAATCGGTCAGCATCAGCCGTTACCGCGAAATGGTCGAGTCCATGATTGCCGAACTAACGAAGCACAATCCCATTTTGCAGAAGATCAGGAGTGGCGAAGAGGTCACGCCGGACGAAGCCGATGAACTTGTCGAGCTGCTTCATGCCGAGCATCCGCACATCACCGAAGAGCTGTTGCGCAAGGTCTATCAAAACCGCAAGGCGCACTTCATCCAGTTCATCCGCCACATTCTCGGCATCGAAACGCTGAAAAGCTTTCCCGAAACGGTCAGCGAAGCGTTCGACCAGTTCATCCACCAGCACAGCAATTTGACCGGTCGCCAGCTCGATTTTCTGAACTTGCTGAAAAGCTTTATCATCGAGCGCGAAAAGGTCGAAAAACGAGACCTCATCGGTGCGCCGTTCACGGTCATTCATCCGCAAGGCATTCGCGGCGTGTTCAGCCTGGCGGAGATCAACGAAATCTTGCGGCTCACCGAACAGCTCGCAGCCTGACGGCGAGCCCTGACACCACATTCAAGCAGTTCAATCCATGCTCCAAAATAACCCTGAACTCAAAAGCAAGATCGACCAGCTCTGGAACAAGTTCTGGGCCGGTGGCATCTCCAACCCGCTTTCAGCAATCGAGCAGATCACCTATCTGCTTTTTATGAAAAGGCTTGACGAGATCGATCAGAAAAAACAAGCTGATGCCGAGTGGACAGGCGATTCCTACCTTTCCCGATTTGAAGGCATCTGGGTTCCGCCGGAATACCGCAAAACCGTGGACGAAGCGAAGTCACTCGAAGAGAGAGTCACGCTCAAGCACCAACTGGGGATCAACAAAAAAAATCTGCGCTGGAGCGAGTTCAAGCGCATGCAGGCCGAGGAGATGCTTCCGCACGTCCAGACCAAGGTGTTCCCTTTCCTGAAGAATATGAACGGCACCGAGTCAAACTTCACCCACCACATGAAGAACGCGGTGTTCATCATCCCGAAGCCCTCGCTGCTGGTGGAGGCAGTGAAGACGATCGACGAGATTTTCGAGATCATGGAGCGGGACTCGCAGGAGAAGGGGCAGGCGTTTCAGGATATTCAGGGCGATGTGTATGAAATGCTACTCTCCGAAATTGCGAGCGCTGGCAAGAACGGCCAGTTCCGCACGCCGCGCCACATCATCAAGCTGATGGCTGAGCTGGTGCAGCCGCAACTTGGCCACCGCATCGCCGATCCGGCTTGCGGCACATCAGGATTTTTACTGGGAGCTTATCAGTATATCGTGACCGAACTTGCCAAAAAGGCTGGAGCAAAAGAGTTGCAGCCTGATGAGGACGGCTTTGTCCGCACTTCGGTTGCGGCGGGGCTGACCGAAAAGGCACAGGCGATTCTGCAAAATTCGCTGTTCGGCTACGACATCGACAGCACGATGGTTCGGCTGGGGTTGATGAACCTGATGATGCACGGCATCGACGAGCCGCGTATTGACTACAAAGACACGCTGAGCAAGAGCTACAACGAGGAGGCCGAGTACGACATCGTCATGGCCAACCCGCCCTTTACCGGCAGCATCGACAAGGGCGACATCAACGAGCACCTGACCCTTTCGACCACCAAAACCGAGCTGCTGTTTGTCGAAAACATCTACCGGATGCTCAAAAAGGGCGGCACGGCGTGCGTCATCGTACCGCAAGGGGTGCTCTTCGGCTCCGGAAAGGCCTTCAAAAGCCTGCGCCAGATTCTGGTGGATCGCTGCGACCTGAAAGCAGTCGTCACCATGCCGAGCGGCGTGTTCAAGCCCTACGCCGGAGTGAGCACGGCCATCCTGCTCTTCACCAAAGTCTATGGGCCAACGGACAAAGTCACCAAACCGGCCACCGAGCAGGCCTGGTTCTACGAGATGCAGTCCGACGGCTACTCGCTCGACGACAAGCGCACAAAGCTGGAAGGCTACGGCGACTTGCAGGAGATCGTCGCCAGATTCCGCACCCGCAATCCTGAAGCGGACACCGACCGCACGCAGAAATGCTTTTTCGTCCCGCGTTCAGAGATTGTCGATGAAGGTTATGACCTCTCGCTTTCGCGCTACAAAGAGGATGTGTTTGAAGAGGTCGTGTACGACAAACCCGCCGACATTCTGAACCGGCTGATCGAGGCAGAAGTCGGTGAGATTGACGATGCC
>DRSQ01000005.1 GCA_011372505.1 Chlorobaculum parvum
AGCCACGCGGTGGTCTGGAACTCTTTCGAGGTTTTTTTGCCGGTGTACTGCTCGATGACGCGCTTTCCGGAAAAGCCGATGTTGCCCGCGTTGTGCTCGAAAATCCGGATACCGCGTGAGCCGAAGCCGATGGCTACGCCGCCGAGCGTCGGGTCGGTGACGATGGTGATGAGCGGTAGCCCAGCCTGTTCGACGAGCGACAAGGCGAGGTGAATCTTCGGAATGCTAACCATCGAGGAGCACCCCGCGTGCATTCGCGCGCCGCCGCCTGCGGCCTGGATGATGAGCGGGCGACGCTTGTCAATCGCGATTTGGCAGGCCCGCCAAACTTTTTCGCCGGTGGACATGCAGAACGAGCCGCCGAGGAAGCCGAAACTTGTGGCGCAGAGCACCACCTCGCGTCCATCGACTGTGCCGTTGCCAGTGATGAGCGCCGTCGTCATGCCGTTCTTTTCGCGAGCTTCTCGCAGCTTATCGGCGTAGTCGGGGAAGCCGAGGATGTCACGGTCGATGATGTAGCGTGTCTCCGGGTGTTCGGCGAACGAGCCGCAGTCGAGGAGCAGGCCGATGTAGTCATGCGCGCTCAGCCGGGTGTAGCGTACGCCGCAGGTGTCGCAGACGAAGTTGTCGGCCAGCAGTTTCTTGTACAACACCGGATCGAGAATCTTCTGCTTGTGCTCATTCCGGCACCGCTTGTGGCGTTTGATGAAAAGTCCTTTTTTCGGTGCCGGAATGAAACAGGAAACCGGTTTTTCATAAGCTGCGATGGCCTCTTCGGTGGTTTCATTCCACTGGCCGATCTTCTCCCAGCGCTCGATACGCCGCTTCTGAAGTGTATCGAGCGGCTCTTTGCCGAGGGCTTCGATCCGGCTTCCGACTACCTCGCGGAATGACTCGAAAGCCTCTTTTCTGAAGCGGTGCGCCGGGCCGGGCGTTTCGGGAATCAGCGCATCGATGTTGCCGTTGTTCAGTCCCTTTTTCGAGGTGATCTGTGAAATCTCGGCGGCGAGGTTCGCCTTGTCTCTCGTGCGGAACAGGATCGACGAGCAGGCTTCGGGTGAAATGACCAGATAGGTCGAGTACTCCATTGCGAGCACGGCGTCGCAGCCAGTCAGCGCGATGGCTCCGCCGCTGCATCCGCGGTTGATGATGGCCGAGATGGTCGGCACGGTCGCCTCGGCGAGCGCCTGCATGCAGCGTCCGATCTTCCAGGCGATGCCACCAGCCTCCGACTCTTCAGTCGGATCGGCTCCCGCCGTGTCGATTATCGTGATGATGGTGCGACCTTCGCGTTCGGCGATGGCGATAGCTTTTATTGCCTTGTCAAAAGCGGCGGGGGTGGGCATGCCCTGGTTCCACCGGAGCATTTCGTCCTGATCCTGCATGATGCGGGTCAGCTCAACAAAGTCGGAGGTCGGTCCCGACTGCTGGCCGATGAGCATCACCGGCCATGCCTTTCCATCGCGATGCAGCTCGGCACGGTGGGTCTGGATCAGGCGACTGCCGTGAATATCGTTTGCAAGGCACTCCTCCACGTTGTCGAAAACCGCAAGGTAGTCGAGGTACTTCGGGCGTTCCGGGTGAAAAGAGAGCTGATACTTTTCGTACTCCGATAGCCGCTCAATTGATCCGGCGCTGTAGCTGAATTTCTTTGTTCTCTCGAAAGGCAGGAAGAAGTGTTTCACGGTTGTTGACTGGGTTGATGGGGAGACTTCGGTTGCACGTATTCCACAAGAACACGGCTGGTCTGGCGGGGATGGAGGAAGACGATCCGCTTGTCATTCGCCCCCTCCGACGGCTTACCAAGCGCGGTCAGACCGAGCCCGGCAGTCCGTTCGGTTTCGCTGTCGAGGTTGTCGGTCGCCAGGGCGATATGGTGCATGCCCTCGCCGTTCTTCGACAGAAATTTAGCAATTGCGCCTTCGTCACCAAGCGGTTCGAGCAGCTCGATTTTGGTCTGGCCGACAGGAATGAAAGCTACGCGCACCTTCTCCGCTGGAACCTCGTGGATGGTTACGCTTGAACGCTCGCAGCCCAGCACAGCGACGAAGGTGTCGACCGCGCTGTTGAGGTCCTGGACGGCAATGGCGATGTGGTCGATCCGGTCGATCATGAGTTCAGTTTCAGGTTGACGATTTTGCGTAGCCGATGCTCTGCAAGGCCTCTTTGATTTCGTCGAGGATAGCCGGGTCGTCGATGGTCGGCGGCATGGTGTACTCTTCGCTGTTGGCGATTTTGCGCATCGTGGCTCGCAGGATTTTACCCGAGCGGGTTTTGGGCAGGCGCTTGACGATGATCGCCTGCTTGAACGAAGCGACCGGGCCGATGTTCTCGCGCACGTACTCGATGACGTGCTTGACGATCATCTCCGGCGGTGTATCGATGCCCGACTTGAGCACGAGGAAGCCGAGCGGCACTTCGCCCTTGAGGTCGTCATGGACGCCAATGACCGCGCTTTCGGCGACGTCGGGGTGCTCGCACAGTTCAGCCTCGATGGCCCCGGTCGAGAGGCGATGCCCGGCGACGTTGATGATGTCGTCCGTACGCGACATGATGTAGATGTAACCATCCTCGTCGATATAGCCCGCGTCGCTGGTCTGGTAGTAGCCGGGGAAGTTCTGCATGTAGCTCTCGACGGATCGCCGGTGTTGTCCGCGCGTTCTTGTGAAGTTTAATCTGCATGACCGATTTGCCGTACATAGGGTTTCCAGTTCGCCTTCATGAAGCTGTATGCTTGAAAATAAGCATAACTTCTCATAGGTATATATTCTTCCGGGACCCAACAGTTACTCAATGCCGTCGCGAGTTTCCGGATCGTTCGGCACATGGTCAAAGGGCGTGAGCTTCTCGAACAGTTCTATCAGCCCTTCCACCATCAGCGCCTCCGCTCTCAACTTCAGGGTCTCTGCCGGAACTTCCAAGGTGTCGTAGTATTCTTTGAGGTTGTTCCAGAGCGTTTTCCTACGTTGACGGAACGCGCGGCGGACGAAGGTTCGGAACCCTTCGCTGTCTTCGACCGGGCTTTGAACTTTCGGTACCAGGCGGATGACTGCGCTGTCAACTTCCGGGCGGGGTTTGAAGACCGCCCGGCCCACCTTGAATAAATATTTCACGTCACAGAACGCCTGCATCTGCACAGCGAGGATGCCGTACTCTTTGGTGCCGGGCGCGGCGGCGATGCGCTGGGCGACTTCGTGCTGCATCATGAGCGTGGCCGAGGCGACCAGGTGCCGGTTGTCGAGCAGGCGGAAGAGAATCGGGCTGGTGATCGAGTAGGGGATGTTGCCGAGCACCGCAAGTTTGCCACCGCCGGCGAGCGGTTCGAGCGGTACCTTGAGGAAGTCGCCCTCGATGAGATTGATCTCCTGGTGCTCCTCGCGGTTGAACTTCGCCAGCTCCGGGTCTTTTTCGATGGCGGTGAATGATGGCATCACTTCGAGGATCGCCGTCGAGAGCGCGCCGAAGCCGGGGCCAATCTCAAGTACGAGGTCGTCCTCCTTAATGCCCGATTCGCGGACAATCTTCCTCGGGATGTTCTTGTCGAGCAGGAAGTTTTGGCCCAATTTTTTTTTTGCCGCTATATGCGTATGCTTATATTCAACTTTCATCATCGGCCTGTGCTCTGGAATTGCAACTCGATAAGTGGGTAGAGGTTAACCCGGAACTCATCCGGGTCCTGCATAAGTTTTTTTAAATCTAAGGTATTCTGTCATTAATGGGAGAGAAAAATATCCTTGAGGAGACCGAGAAGTATGCTTCACGGGGTAACAAGGCTACCCGCAAAGGGTTCGGCGAGGCATTGCTTGAAGCCGGACGCGAAGACCCTTCGGTTGTCGCTCTCTGCGCCGATCTGACCGGTTCGCTGAATATGAACCTCTTCCGTGACGAGTTCCC
>DRSQ01000006.1 GCA_011372505.1 Chlorobaculum parvum
ATGCATGTCAGAACAATCGGCTATGTGCGAGCGGTGGCCAAGATCGGCCTGAGTAACCTGACCTACAACCTGATGCGCTGCACGCAGCTCAACAAAAAAGTGCACAACGTCTTTCTCTGGGGATAACTACGCCCAGTCGTGGCTGAAAACCCGTTTGCTCGGGACAATACTGTCAATGAACAACTGCTTTGCAGGGCAGAATGGCCCTGTTTCGGTGAAATACAAAACCGGGAATATTTTAGATCACCCTTTTTAGAGGTGCCCTTAAGTATTAAACCAACATGAAACCAGATCATAAACTCTGCAAGCTCGACAAGAAAGAGATCGAGGAAAACCTGCCTGCTATCGTGGAGGCAGTTTCAAAGCCCAAGTACATTTGCCAGAAATGTGCGAGGGTGTCGAAAAAGAAGAAGAATCTTTGCAAGCCGAAGAAGTTGCCTTCGCGCTAATCGGCTTCTTCGCCTCTCTCTTTCAATCCCGCCTTACTGATATTTCCTGAAATCATATTGTGCAGCCAGTTTCTTTTTCTCCTCTTGCGGCAATCCAGTAAAGTAGGCTTTCCAGCCGGGGCAGAAGTTGATGTGCCAGCGCCAGAATCGGCCGATCAGCGAGCTGGGATTCTGATCGTATTTAGCGCGCAGTTTGCAGTTTTTGCAGGGTGCATCAGCCATGAGTTTCTCCGGTTTTAATCACTTCTTTTTGATTGTTTTCCTGCCAGTTCAATCATCCTTTCAATCCTGAATATAAAGATTTTCCAATTCCAGCCGTCGGGTTTGTCGTCACTTTTTGCGTCCAAAAATCATAAAAGCCAACGCGTAACTGGCGGGAAAACGGTTTTTTGTGGTTCGGTGTTGATACCTTGTAGATGTACGCTGATATGAGAATTTTCACACGCAATTGTCCATGAAAGAGCTCAACCGGAAACTTCTGCGCGATCTTCTGCACATGAAGGGGCAGATGCTGGCGGTGACGGCGGTGGTGCTGTGCGGCATTGCTGTGTTTGTGTCGATGACCAATGTGAAGTACTCGCTGGAGGTGTCGCGTTCCGATTATTACAGCCGCTACCGGTTTGCCGATCTGTTTATGCAGTGCAAGCGCGCGCCGGAGTTTTTGCGCGTCAAGGTGAGCCGCATTCCGGGCGTGGCGACGGTGAGCACGCGTATCCAGACCGATGTGACCGTCGATGTGCCGGGCCTGGATGAACCGGCGACCGCACGCCTGGTGTCGCTGCCCGACCGGGGTGAGCCGTCGCTGAACGGCGTGTACATTTCATCGGGGCGTATGCCCGATCCGTCTCGCCCGGAAGAGGTGGTGGTGAGCAAGCCGTTCATGAAGGCGAACCGCCTTCAGCCGGGCGACCACATCGGCGTGGTGATCAACGGACGCTGGAAGCGGTTGCAGATCGTGGGCGTCGGCCTGTCGCCGGAGTATATTTACGAGGTGCAGCCGGGCGCGTTTTTCCCGGACAACCGTCGGTTCGGGGTGTTCTGGATGAGCCGCAAGGCGCTGGAGTCGGCGCTCGACATGAGCGGTGCGTTCAACGACATGGCGCTGACGCTGGCGCACGGAGCTTCGCAAAAAGAGGTGATCCAGCAGCTCGACAGGATTTTCGCCCGCTACGGTTCGCTCGGGGCGTACGGGCGCGACCAGCAGCTTTCCGACCGCTTTATCTCCGATGAAATCCGCATTCTCGGCATCGAAATTACCGTTTTGCCGACCATCTTTCTGGCGGTTGCGGTGTTTCTCCTGAACATCGTGTTGCGGCGTCTGGTGAGCACGCAGCGGGAGCAGATCGCCGTGCTCAAGGCGATGGGGTATAGCAACGAAGATATCGGCCTGCACGTGCTCGGGTTTGCGCTTGTGCCGACGGTGGCGGGCGTGATGCTCGGTACGGGAGGCGGTGCGTGGCTGGGTACGCAATTGCTCCAACTGTACGGTGACGTCTATAATTTCCCCAGGTTGATCTATGATTTCCGGATGGAAAACGCCTTCGCTGCCGTGCTGCTGAGCTTCGGGGCGGCGGTTGGCGGGGCGCTCGATGCGGCGCGGAAGGCCGTGAATCTCCCGCCAGCCGAGGCGATGCGTCCCGAGTCGCCAGCGATCTACAAGCCGGGCATCCTCGACAATCCCCAAATCGTCCGCCGCTTTTCGACGCCGGTGCGCATCATCGTGCGCAACATCGAGCGCCATCCGTTCAAATCGCTGCTTTCGGTGACCATGATTGCGCTCTCCATCGCCATTCTGGTGGTGAGCCGCTACACCTTCGACTCAGTCAAGCGCATGAGCGAGGTGGAGTTCGGCTCGCGCCACCGGGAGGACGTGACTGTGATTTTCAACGAGGCCATGCCGCCTTCGACCACCTTCAGTTTCGCGTCGATGAAGGGGGTTCTCGATGCGGAGTACTACCGCGAGGAGCCGGTTCGGCTGCGGTTCGGTTCCCATTCGCGGCGCCAGACCCTGAAAGGCTTGCAGAAAACCGACGGTTTGCAGCGCCTGACCGACAGCAATGACCGGTTGCAGCATCTCCCCGCCCGTGGTTTGCTTTTGACGACCACGCTGGCCGACCTGCTCGACGTCAAGCCGGGCGATGTGCTACAGGTCGATTTTTTGCAAGGGGAGCGCCGTTCGGTGGAGGTGCCGGTGGCAGGAACCATCGACGAACTTCTCGGCCTTTCGGCGTATCTTCGCATCGATGAGCTGAACCGTCTTGCCGGAGATGGAGGCGCGTTGAATGCGGCGGTGCTGAAGCTCGACGGTTCGAAGCGCATCGCGTTGTACGAGCGCTTCAAGCAGACGCCGGGGATTGCCGGTGTCATGATGCTTCAGGCCATGAAAAAGAGTTTCGACGAGATGATCGCCAAGAGCATGAACACTTCGACCTTCATCCTGACTGCGTTTGCCTGCGTGCTGGCGTTTGCGATGATCTACAACGGCGCGCGCATCACCTTGTCGGAGCGGGTGCGTGAGTTGTCGAGCCTTCGCGTGCTCGGCATGACCAAGCGGGAGATTGCCGTGATCCTTCTCGGCGAGCAGGCCGTTTTCTGTATCGCAGCCATTCCGCTCGGCTTTGCGATTGGCGTTGTCCTTTCCGTCCTGCTGGCGCAAGCGTTGAGCTCAGAGCTCTACCGGATGCCGCTTGTTTTTACGTCAGTCAACTTTCTTTTTGCCTTTGCCGTTATGGTTACGGTTGCTATCGTTACGGGGCTGATTGTGGGGCGCAGAATCCATACGCTCGACCTGATCGCAGTTTTGAAAACAAGGGAGTGAGATGAAACCATTGAGCAGAACACAGCGCATTGTCGCCATTTCATCGGTCGTGGTCATCGCCCTGCTCGCGCTGGTGCTCCGGCCAGCTCCGTTGCCGGTCGATGCCGGAAAGGTGAGCTACGGGCCGCTCGACGTAACGCTTGAAGACGAGGGATACACAAGGGTGATCGACCGCTTTGCCATCGCTTCGCCGGTGACCGGCAAGCTGCTGAGAATCGGGCTGGTGGAGGGTGATAGCGTCCGTGCCGGCATGACGGTGGCTTCGATTCTGCCGCCTGACCAGAATATGCGGGAATACCGCGAAGCGGCGGCAATGGCCGGTTCGGCATCCGCCTCCGTGGCTGAAGTCCAAGCGCGGCACCGGCAAATTTCGGTGCAGCTTGCCCAAGCGCGCTTGAAAGCACAACGTTACGACCGTCTCTATCAGGAGGGCGCGGTGTCGAAGGAGAGCAACGAACTTGCTCGTGAGGCGGCCTCGGTGCTTGAAAAAGAGGCGCGAGCTGCGCAAGAGGGTTTACGTGCAGCGCGTTTGCAGGCGGTAGCCGCTGAGGTGCGCATTGACCAGAAGATCGCCACGAAGGCTGTCGAGGTGCGTTCTCCGGTGACCGGCCGGGTGCTGCGCATTCCCGACAAGAGTGAACGCTTCGTGAGCGCCGGTACGCCGTTGGTAGAAATCGGTAATCCTGAGCAGCTTGAAGTTGTCATTGATGTGCTCTCTTCGGACGTCGTCAGTGTGAAGCCCGGTGATCCGGTTGCTATCGACGACTGGGGCGGGAAGGGGACGCTCAAAGCCTCCGTGACGCGCATCGAGCCTGCGGCGTTCACCAAGACCTCGGCGCTCGGCATCGAGGAGAAGCGGGTGAACATCATTGCCACGCTCGAACAGACGGAACCGCTTCTCGGCGACAATTTCCGCGTTCAGGCCAGCATCATTACCTGGAGTGCCGAACGAGTGCTCAGGGTGCCGGTCAGCGCGCTTTTCAGAAGCGGCCAGCAGTGGGAAGTGTTCGTCATCGACGGTGGACGGGCGAAGACTCGCAAGGTGAGCATCGGTCAGCGCGGCATCGATGACGCCGAAGTGCTCGACGGTCTCCGCGACGGCGAGCGCGTGGTGATGCATCCACCGAACGAGTTGCAGGACGGCATGAGGGTGACAACCAGCAGCGAGTAGTGTAGGGGGGGGCAGTCCCTTGCGGCAGCCCTTGTTAGTAACAGCTTTTCATCCGGCAGATTTGTCGGATGCTTCAAAAAACCGAGTTTGTAGTGCAGAAGAACGGAACTGAGCGCGTATTGTTGATTGTCGGGGCGGGAGCTTCGGGAATGCTTGCGGCGATTTCGGCGCGAGTAACTGCTCGGAAGTTTGGTATCGCCGACGAGCGATTCCGCATTGTTCTGATTGAACGCAATCCGAAACTGGGGAACAAGATCGCTATCTCGGGCGGCGGGCACTGCAACCTGACCCATGCGGGCGATGTTCGGCATCTGCTTGAATCAGGGTTTCTCGACAAAAAGGAGCAGCGCTTCCTGCGTCACGCGGTGCACCGTTTTTCCAACGCCGATCTTCTTGAGCTGTTCGGCAGGTATGGTCTCAAAACGATGGCGCGTGAGAACGGTCGGGTTTTTCCTGAATCGGGTCGCGCCGCCGAGGTGCTGGAGCTGATGCAGCGAATGCTTCGCGACAGCTTGGCTGAGATCGTAAGCGGCGCACGAATCGATCGGCTCGACTGTGATGATCGCGGCTGCAGCGTCCGTGCTGGAGATCGGCGCTTCGAGGGCGATGCAGTGATTCTGGCCGCGGGCGGCTCCTCATGGGGCTCGTCGGGCACCACCGGTGACGGGGTCAGGCTGGCGGCTTCCGCCGGGCACACCGTCGTTCGTGTGCTGCCCACGCTCGCACCGCTCTGGTTCAACGCGCAGCCGCGTCGTGAGCTGGTCGGTATTTCCCTGCGCAACGTGGCGCTCCTTGCCGAGTCGAATGGCGCGAGTGATTCGCGCCGGGGCGACGTGCTGGTCAGTCACCGTGGCGTTTCCGGCCCGGCATGCCTGTCGCTGTCGCGCTCCGTTGCTTCCATGATGGCATCAGGTGCTCAGGTCAGGATTGCAATTGATCTTTTTCCCGGCCATAACGAGCAGGCGCTTTCCTCATATTTGCTCGATCAGGCGGCTCACCACGGTAGCCGCTTGTTGCGTACCGTGCTCCAGCGGATGCCGGTCGCTCCTGAAAAGCTGGGTGAAACGGAGAACGAGAATGAGGAGGTACAGACCATTCCCAATGCCTTCGCCAGCGAAATTCTCAGGATTGCAAAGATCGATGAGACGGTGACGATGAGCGTCCTCGGAAAACAGCAGCGCCAGCGTATTGTCTCATTGCTCAAGCGTCTTCCGCTCGGTACGGTGCGCAAGGTCCCGCTTGAACAGGCCGAAGTCTCGGCTGGAGGGGTTGCGCTTGGTGAAGTTGATCCCAAAACCATGCGCTCAAAGCTACAGCCGCGTCTCTACTGCTGCGGCGAGTTGCTCGACTATGCCGGTGAGGTCGGCGGTTTCAACCTGCAAGCCGCGTTTTCAACGGGCTGGGTGGCTGGTCTGGAAGCCACCCAGGCATTGTTCGGAACCGAACCCGCTTAGCCCGCGCAGGAGTATGCCGGGTCGCCTTTGCGGTCGTAAGGCCTAACTTCGATCTTGCACTGCTGAAGATTGAACGATTCCTGTCGCTCCTCGAAAACGATTCTTCCCTCGCTGAACTTCACTTTCATCGGCACCACGATTTTCCGTTCGACACCACACGGGTTGTCCTTCAGGCTGGGGGCGAAGCGGTGTGCGTTGCCAAGCTGGTCGGTTACCGTGATCTCTTCTGCGATGGTTTTGAGCGCCATCACGGTGCCTTCCGGGCTGAACTGGAGCGAATTGAGGTCCCCATGCACGCCCTGCGGATCGTTGTCGTAGGCCGTCATGGTGCCAATGGGCGTTTCAACCTGCACCACACCGGCCGGTTCGAGCGAGCGGATCGTGCCGTCCTCGTAGAATGCAATACCCGTGCGAACCCTGATCTGACCTGCCGGCGTCATCAGCGTCAGGAACTCGCCCGGCCACAGGGTCAGGCTTTTCAAGGCGCCACTTTCGTAAAACTGGATGGCGATGAATTTGGCACGAAGGCTGCCGATTGGCGACTCGACGGTCATCTCTTCAGCCAGCTCAAACTCGTTTTTTGCCGTCCAGAAACCGCTGAGCTTACCATCGAGCGGGAAAATCCGCTTGACGCTGCCCGATTCGTAAAAGGTGACCAGCTCGGCAGGAATACCTCCGACCGGCGTGCGAAGAAGGGTTTGGGTCTGTAAAGGCACCGATTTGATCGCGCCGTTCTTATAGAAATAAAAAGGTTTGAGCTGGCGGCGGCCCATGTCTTCGGCTTCGTACTGCGGGATCAAATCTCCGTAGGGTGTGCTGAGCACATTCTCCTCCTGGACAAGGCAGCCGTCGGTTTTGCCATTCGAATAGAGCGTTCTGAATTCGACGCCTTTGAGCTCGCCGTATGCGGTATTGAAAGAGGTCATATTTTGTCTTTTTTTGTGGCGTGGAAATGTGTCTTTCTAATATTGTTTCCGCAATTACTATGCCAGCAATAAGTTTTTTCTCTAAGTTATTGAAAGAGAAGCGCTTGGAGCAGCTATTGCTATCGACGCCCGATAACCTTACTTCGTGGATAAGGCTACATTTCTGTAGGTGTGTTTGAAAAAACTACATTTTCGACGTTTTTTTTGCCGGTGCCGAGCTCCTCACTTTTTCTCTTCGGGATTGCGGAGGTACTTCATATTGATGTTGAGGGTCATTTTCTGCTGGGCAAGGTCAAACTGGGAGTCCGAAAACGAGGGCGGGCCCATTTTCAGCTTCGGATTGTTTGAAGTGCCAAACCCCTCTTTCGGAATGCCGAGAAACGCCTTGTCCATTTTGCCGTTGCCGTTTTCATCGTGCAACACGCTGACGGCGTAGGTGCCGTAGGGGACGTTTTCAAAAACCACCACGCACTGTTCGCCAGCGGGGACGTTTTTGCCTTCGATTGCTTTTTCGTTTTTACCGGGGAATCCCTTTTTGGTATTGAACAGAGCCACGCCAACCGTTCCGTTGGAGCTGCGGATATTGCTGACGCAGACCTCAATGGTGCCAGCGGTGGCAGCTGTTTGTTCGGCGCCTGCGGGAGTTGAGAGGGCGGAAATCAGCAACAGGAGCGGAGCAATTTTTTTCATCGTTCAGTAACGTAATGTTTAGGAGAAAGGTTTTAGAGGTATAACCGATGCGCTGGCTCTGGAGTTTATTCTTCAGGAGCGGACGTTACCATTCTGTACATTGACAAGAAAAGATTTTGTTTTGAAAACTGCTCAAACAAAAAGGAGTTGTGATGTCAGTTGAATCCACACTTCAGCTTGCCGCCGATGCTCTTGAGGATGTTCGCAAACGCCTCGAACGGGCAAGGGCCGATGCAGATGACGATTATGAAATCCGGCAGGCTATGCAGCATCTCGACGATGCTTCAGAGTATGTCAGAAAAGCTGTGAAGGAGATCAAACAGCAGGGCTGAACGTGCATGGCCAGCCCTGCTGAGGGAGGGTGTGATCAGAAGCTGTAAGCCACGCCGAGAGAGACGACCGGGTAATACTGGAGGTATTCGAGCTCTTTTTTGAGGTTGGCGGTCTCTTTTTCAAGGCTGTCATCGAATCCGGGAATGAGCGACGTGTCTTTCGTTGGCTCAAGCGTGACATTCGGTTTGCCCTGGAACAAAACTCCGATATCAACGGTGACTTTTACGGGGCTGCCCTTGCTGAGAGCGTTTCCCCAGCCAATGCCCAGATACGGGGATGCTTTCCTGAAATCGATCTTGCCGTTCACATCACCGATGCTCAGAATCTCGTATTTTATCCCGCCGATGTCAAGCATTAGCCCTTCGGGTTGAGCGACGCCGGTCACTTTGCTGTTATTGATGAAGACGCCGGAGGTAACTTTGAACCCGTTGTCGAATGGATAATAGTCGAGTAATAGCGGGACCGACCTGAGTTTGACCGTGTAGTCGTACTCTGTGTCGCTCTCTATGCCGGAGCCATCGTAGCTGAAGAAGTTCATCCCGCTTCGGAAATTAAGTCTGGAGAGCAGGCCGACTGTTACCTCGCCTCCTATGCCGGCACTTCCGCCTCTGAGGCCGATGGCAACGTTTTTTGCTTTTGCTGAAGCTGGAGCGATCAGGCTGATGGCCAGTATCGCCGAAAGAAGTGTTTTGCTGAAAAGGTTTTTTTGCATGCCCGTTGATGTTTTGATAACCATTGATGAAGGGGTGGTTATATATGCGGGCGTAATTAAAGATAAAATTCGGGCAATGCCAAAAGTAAAGTTAAGCCTGTAAACGCTTGCGGTTTTTTTGTCTCATCGGTTTCCCGTAAGCTCAGGGAGCCGTTATTTTTATTTCTACAGGTGACTCTCTATTTTATTCCCTAAGGGTGAATACCCCGCCGTTTACGGCGTAAAGTATTCAGGTGTTGTCCTCAAGATACCCCGCTGCTTGCGGCGGGGTTCTTCATTGCCGTTTTTACGCCTTTTCTGAACGCTCAACGCTCAACGATAAACTACTGACCAATGCAAAGTGCCCCTTTTGATTTTCAGAACGATGTCATTGAACAAAGCAATTTTATTCCGGTGCTGGTCGATTTCTGGGCTCCTTGGTGCGGGCCTTGCCGAACCCTTGCTCCGGTGCTTGAAAGCCTTGCCAAGCGCCATGTAGATAAATGGAAACTTGTCAAGGTCAATACCGAAGAGTTGCCCGATATTGCCTCCCGATATGGTGTGAGAGGCATTCCCAATGTGAAGCTTTTTTTACACGGCGAGGTGATCGACGAGTTTACTGGTGCGCTTCCCGAATATCAGATCGAACAGTGGCTCAAAAAGGCATTGCCAAGCGAGTGGGCCGAACAGGTACAGCGCGCTTCCGCCGAAATGGCTGATGGCAATGAGGTAGCTGCCGTTACGTTGCTTGAGGAGGTTCTTGGCAATGAGCCCGACAACAGCAAGGCTGCCGCGATGCTGACTCGTCTGATTCTGTTCTCACGCCCTGACGAAGCGCTGCGGCTTGCCGAGCCGCTCGAGGCAGAGCCGGACTATGCCGACCTGAGCGAGGCGGTGCGCACGCTTGGTGCGCTTCTGGCTCGGCCGGCTGGAGAGCTTCCGGAAGGTGACTCGAAAGAGGCTTATGGCTCGGCCATCGAAAGCCTGAGGGCGGGAGATCTTGACAGCGTTCTCGACCGATTTATCGGCGTGCTCAGGGAGGATCGTTACTACGACGATGACGGTTCACGCAAAGCCTGCATCGCTATTTTCCGCCTGCTTGGCGAGGAGCACGACATCACCATGAAGTATCGTCGAAGCTTTGATCGCGCATTCTGATGATAATCGAGTGATCGGGGCGGTTTTGCGAACCGCTCTGATGGCAGGAGTAATCAACCTGAATCATCACTCTGTTGCTTTTTCTGTATCTGCAGTTTTTGTGGTTTTCTCTGCAACAATGTTTCGATAAACAGAATTATGTCAACTTATGCCAGAGCAACGAAATATTGTCATCGGTGTTGATCTTGACGGTGTGTGCGCCGATTTTTACGGTCGTATGCGCCAGATTGCCGCCGAGTGGTTCGAGCGGCC
>DRSQ01000007.1 GCA_011372505.1 Chlorobaculum parvum
AGGGTATCGCTACCGCGAACAGTCACCTCTTTCACACCCGGAAGTTCCCGCAAATATTCTGCGGTTTTATTCGTTGCCGCCACACGATCGCCTTCATTGGCGGGCAGGTATTCGCCATACTTTGCTTCTGCCTGTTTCACCAGCAACTCGGGCGTAAGCTGTTCATGTGAGAAGGCTTCCACACCCGTTCCGGACTCCGAGACACATGCCGTAGCCGTGAACAGAAACAGCCATATCCAGAGAGAAAAAAATCTTTTCATACAGCACCTCCTGTAAACAAGAAGGCGGAGCCGATTTTTGGCCGACTCCGCCGTTTTTCAATTGGGAATTTTTAGACACTGTCGGTTACTTCAGCACCGTAACGCTTCCGGCATCGGGCAGCCGATCCTTGCCGCTCATGTCATAGAGCCAAACCTTGGCGCTGCCAGTCGCACCTAAAGAGGTGTTCCAAGGAATATCGAAACTGTAATCATTACCGCTCTTGGTAACGGTTCCGGTATAGACCTTGTTGTTGTACAAGCCCGGCTGAGTCTGCTTGTAAACCTCCACATTGCTTCCGTGACATTTCACCAATACTTCAGCAGCAGCATTACCGGAGGTATCGACGTAGAAAAAGAACTCGTCAAAAGCCGGTGCGCTGTAAAAAGAGACGGTGGCATAAAGCCTGCCATAACCCGACACCAGCCTGAGCAGTTTGAAATCACGGGAGTCGGTCACCGCAGTTTCATTGGCATCGGCTTTGTAAACAGCCAGTTGGCAAGCCCCTTTGTTGGTCGGGAAAGCAGCCAGTTCGGGAGGACGGCAACCGGTAGCATATACGGCGTCAACCGCCTCGGTAACGGTTTTCTGCTCGTTAGCCAGCTTCTGGAAAAAGAGGTCCGTGCCGTTGTCGCCGCAATTGAAGGAGACCGATTCGTTCCATCCAAGCCATACCGAAGCACCGTGATTGGTGGTCCAGGTAGGCATGCCGGGCAGAGCACCCGGATCGGCACCGTGGCAGCTCTCCAGGAAGAATATCGTGGAAGGAAACGCCTTGTCAGCCCAATAGGTGGAGCTGAACGTTCCGGTAATGACATATCCGAACTGCGTGGCTCCAACCGCATGGTTGTAAGCGCTGGCGGGAATGGTGCCGGCATAGCCGCTGCTGCCCGACGGGTAACTGGAGTACCAGGGGCGAACAAGGAAACCGAAATCACCACCCAGGTCACCACCGTGGCCACGCATCACCACAACACCGTATTCACCATTGTCGATCAGAGAGGCATTGGTCAGATTGGCAGAGTTGTTGAGCTTTGTTGTTACGCTGTACCCGAGCGATTCCAGATCGGATTTGACCTGTTGCCAGATTTTTGGCGACACCACATTGGCATCATCCTCAAGGCAGTCAAAAATCAGAGCCTTGTTGCTCTTGGGCGCACACGGGATAAGCTTAAGCATTGGGCGCCTGATCTTCGTTACAGGAATAAGCTGCTTCTTTACCGGAGTCAACTGTTGTTGCGCCGGTGACAGCACTTTTTTCTGCACCGGCTGAATTTGATCGGCAGAACCGAGACGATCTTCGCCAAGGAGCATCAGCAGCTTCTTGCCATCCTTGAACTGCACCAGCAGGTTGTTGCCCTTCAGTTCCCGCACCTCCTGAACTTCCGGCTGAGTCAGCAGAAACGTCTTCTGCTCTCTGACTGCAATGGGCAACTGAACCTTTCTGACTTTAACCAGTTGATTTACGTCGGTGTGTACCTTGCTGGCAAGCTGAGTAATACTGGCCGCATCGGCCCCCCACACCGTGCCCGCTGACATAAGCAGCAGGCAAATGATGAGTCCACACTTTCTGACAAACTTCATGATAGACCTCCATTGATTGTTGAGAGAAATCTCTGTCAAGTACCGATCAGGCGCACAAATCAAGCAAAAATGGCCATGCGCTCAAATCAACCTCAAGAGACAATTAAAACCTTTTGATAAACGAAGTTTGATATTTGACGTATTGTGAAAAAACCGCTTGAAGTTCAAGCCGGATATTTTTTGCGATGAAGACAACAAGCCCGTCTCAGAGCAAGGGCGTTCCGTAGTCTCGAGAAAAAGAGTTATGTAAACTCTTGTAAAATGGAAGGTTAAATCTGCATACGGAAGCTTGGGAGCTGAATACTCATCCGTTCCGCAACCAGAATAGAGAGGTTGTGAAAAAATAATTTTCTCGCTTATGAAGTTATCAAATCGCAAGCGTTAAACAAACGGCTCCCGATCAAAATAATCGAAAGCATCGCTCAGACCGATGCCCATCTCAGCTTCGTGCGGATGGATGTTTCGATAGGTCAGGGCGATGCTTTTTGGTGATCGCTATGGGAAGAGATTTTGTGTAAACGAGCTGTAAATAGAGAAGTTGAGGCTGCAGGAAATGCAAGTTGAGGAGCGCTTTAATACGTTATAAAGTCAACGGCTTCGCCATCCCCTATTTACTCCGCCGACACAACCAACTCCTCGCTTTTCCCAAAACATCGGCGGCGAATAATAAGCGTCACGATAATCGTGCTCATGGCGGTAGAGCCGACGAGCATGAACATGACGACGATTTGGTAGCGGATGGCGATGAGCGGGTCAGCTCCGGCGAGAATCTGGCCGGACATCATGCCGGGAATAAACACGAGGCCGACGCCCATCATGGCGTTGATCGAAGGAATCATGCCGGCCTTGACCGCTCCCTTGAAAATCTCCTGGCTTGCCTCCTTGTAGTTCGCTCCGAGGCAGAGCTTCATTTCAACCAGCTCGCGTTGCTGGCGCATCTGCGAGAAAAGCCGCTCGATGGAGATTGCGAGCGCGGACATCGAGTTGCCAATCACCATGCCTGCCGTCGGAATGAAGTAGCGCGGCTCCCACCACGGGTGCACACCGATCACAAGCCACGAGACGAACAGCGCCGTCAGAAAGTAGCTCGACACCATCGTCAAAAAGGTCGGTACTTCGTAGGCAATCTGCTTCTCCTTCACCCTCCCTCGCACGATGAAAATCGCCGAGAAAACCATGACGATAAAAATGCCGACCGTCAGCCACGGATTGTTGGCACCAAAGATGAAGGTCAGGGCGTACCCCATCACGAAGAGCTGAGAAACCGTGCGGATCGTGCCGATGGTGATGTCCTTGTTCAGTCCCAGCTTGTGAATGAACGAGGTTCCCTGCGCCAAAAGGATGAAAAACAGCGCTAGCAGTAGCTGCGGTATGGATATTTCGATGATCGAATTCATGAGCATTCGAGGTTTCCGCTACGGAAAGTGCAGCTTCGTGCCCACGGGACTTCCGGCTGGTAATCGCTGTGCGTGACGATAAGCACCGTTTTACCCTCCTCGGTGTTGAGCCGTTCGATAATCGAAAAGACCATCGCGGCGCTTTCGGCATCGAGTGCCGACGTCGGCTCGTCGAGCAAAAGCGCGTCCGGCTCTGTCAGAATCGCCCGCATGATCGACAGGCGCTGCTTCTGCCCCACCGAGAGCTTGTTTGCAGACTGGCCGAGCGTGACATCGTTCAGATAGAAAGCATCGAGCATTTGCTCCAACGCCGAGTCATCCGGCACGCTTTTCCCCTGTCCCTGCGCAAAGCTGAACGGAAGTTGCAGGTTATAGCGAATCGAGCCGTCGATCATCTGCGGAATCTGCGGCACATAGGTCACTTTCGAGCGCAGCTCCGACGGCGTGATCTCCGATACATCGCGACTCTTGAACAGAATCGAACCAGAGCGAGGAGTATTCAAACGGCAGATGAGACGCAACAGGGTTGACTTGCCACTTCCCGAAGGCCCTTTGATGACGAGGAACTCCCCTTTTCTGACATCAAGGGAGAAATGTTCGAAAACCGGTGGTGCTCCCTTGTCGTAACCAAACGAGAGGTCTCTGAGTTCAAGGAGTTTCGTCATCGATCTGTTCAATCTTTATGCTATTTCTGAAGCACGGAAGCGCATTCGGATGTTGAAAAGATCGGAACATATTTCGTTATTTACTAATACAATGGATGCAGAGAGAACATCATACCCTCCCGAACAATGAAAGTTCCTGAAGAACGTCTCGGCTCATTTTACCTCGGCGCGGAATACGACCTCAAATCGGGCGCACGTCTTGAGCAGCCGGTGCATTACGATGCGCGCGACCTCACCACCCATGCAGTCTGCGTCGGCATGACCGGCAGCGGCAAAACCGGCCTCTGCATCGACCTGCTTGAAGAGGCTGCGCTCGACAAGGTTCCGGTGATCCTTATCGACCCGAAAGGCGACATGACCAACCTGCTCTTGCAGTTCCCCGACCTGTTGCCTGAAAATTTTCTACCATGGATCGACCGCGATGCGGGACGTCGCAAGGAAAAAAGCCCGGAGGAGCTTGCCGCGGACACTGCCTCGATGTGGAAAAACGGGCTGGCAGATTGGGGAATCACTCCCGATCGCATCCGCCAGCTCAAGGATTCGGCGGAGCTCACCATCTACACCCCCGGCTCCGATGCAGGAATTCCGGTGAACATTCTCGGCAGTCTGGCCGCTCCCAAGCTTGATTTTGACGCAGAGGCCGAAACCATCCGTGAACGCATTGCCGGAACGGTCAGCGCCCTGCTCGGTCTTGTCGGCATCGATGCCGATCCGGTCAAAAGCCGCGAATCGATTCTCCTCGCCGGTATCTTCGGGCACTTCTGGCGGGCTGACACCGACCTCGATCTGGCCACGCTGATCGGCTCCATCCAGAACCCGCCAATGCGGCAGGTCGGCGTGTTTGACGTCAACACATTCTATCCTGAAAAAGAGCGCTTCGAGCTTGCCATGTCGTTCAACGCGCTGCTCGCCTCGCCGTCGTTCCAGAGCTGGCTTGACGGCGAACCGCTCGACATCGGCACTATGTTGTACACCGCCGAGGCCAAACCTCGCCTCGGCATCTTCTCGCTAGCGCATCTTTCGGAAAACGAGCGGATGTTCTTCGTCACACTGCTGCTCGAAAACGTCCTGACCTGGACGCGTGCTCAGCAGGGCACGTCCAGCCTGAGAGCGCTGCTTTATTTCGACGAGGTGTTCGGCTACCTGCCTCCAGTCTCCGAACCACCCTCGAAACGGCCGTTCATGACGATGCTCAAGCAGGCACGCGCGTTTGGCGTCGGCTGCGTGCTGGTGACGCAGAACCCGGTCGATCTCGACTACAAAGCACTAACCAACACCGGCACCTGGTTCATTGGCAAGTTGCAGGCCGAGCGCGACAAAGCGCGCGTGCTCGAAGGGCTGAAAAGCGCCATCAGCGAGGCGGGCGGATCAGATGCCGGATTCGATTTCGACACGGTCATCAGCCAGCTTGGCAAGCGCGTTTTCCTGATGCACAACGTTCACGAAGATCGCCCGTTGATCTTCCAGACTCGCTGGGCGATGAGCTTTCTCGCCGGCCCCCTGACCCGTCCGCAAATCAAAACCCTCATGGCTGGGCGAAAAAACGGCTTGGCAGAGCAATCCGCAACGGCACAACCTGCCACGAAAAGCACAGCCGAAGCACCTTCGAGAGCAAAGGCGGAAACCGAATTGCCATCCGGATACACTGCCGTTCCGCCGGGCCTAGACCCTTCGATACGGCAACTGTTCGTGCCGGTGACCGTCAACCCGGTTGCCGCTCTCGCCCGACGCTCCGGAGCTGGCACTTCGCAGTCGTTACCGGCATCAGCGGAGCTGATGTACGAACCCGCGCTCATCGGCTGCGCTTCGGTCGATTTCGTGGATAAAAAGCGGAACATCAGCCGAAGCCGGCAGCTGCTTCTTGCCTGCACGGAGTTCGATGTCGCGGGCAATCCCGACTGGGACAACAGCCAACGCCTTGGCATATTACAAGACGAACTTTCGGAGCAAGCCGATTCCAAAGCAGCCGGATTCTCCACCTTGCCCGAAACACTCACAAGAGCCCGAAAATTATCATCGTACAACCGCTCCTTCTCCGACTGGCTCTACCGGAATGAACGTATGCCGATCTCCATCCATCCGGCGACCGGCCTGTTCCGTACCGAAGAAGAGAGTGACCGAGATTTCGCCATCCGGTTACAACAGGCCGCCCGCGAACAGCGTGATCAGGAGGTCGATGCACTTGAGAAAAAGTTTGAAAAGCAGCTGGAACGCATTGCCGACAAGATCAGAAAAGAGGAGCGCGAGCTGGCTCAGGATGAGGCCGAACACCAGAACCGGAAAGCCAGCGAACTGGTGGGGATTGGCGAAACTGTACTGGGCTTCTTTCTCGGGAGAAAAAGCACCCGGGGCATCAGCAGCGCCATCAACCGCCGCCGCATGACGGCCAACGCCAAAGCGGATATCGAAGAGTCGGTCGAGACCATCGAAGAGCTGAAAAATGAGCAGGAGGAGATAGAGGCGGAATTGAAGGAGCAGGCGGCGGAAATCACCGCGCGTTGGGAACATCCCGAATCGGCCCTGACCACCGAAGAGCTTTCACCCCGGCGAAGCGACGTGGTGATTCAGATTGTCACAACCGGCTGGCTTCCCTTCTGGCAGGTCACGCTTGACCCGACCGAGGGTGGCGGAACGCTATTCCTGCCGGCATACGAAACTGTGGACGCATCGTAAATCTGCTCACCGTTCAGGCTTCGTTGCCGCGCTGCTTCCAGATCAGGTCACGGAAAAAGAAGAGCGCGGAAACAACCAGCACGAGTAACGCGACTCCCCAGATCATCAGGGAGAGCATGATCCCACCGAGGTACATCCAGTAGGCTCCGAACAGGAAAAAGACGATAGCGGCTCCCGTGGTCACCGCCTTTTCCGGCAGACTCCTGCCCATCATCCTGCCGACCATGACCGCTAAACCATCCGACACCACCATACCCAGGGTTGAGCCGATCCAGACCGGAATAAATGGATTCGTAGTAGCGAGGCTGATCGTCGAAAGCATCGTCTTGTCGCCAAGTTCAGCAATGAAAAAGGTTGAGAAAACCAGCCAGAAGGGATTGACGCCGGTTTTGCACTCCCCCACCTCGTCATCGTCATCGAGGCTGTCGCCACGCAGCGTCCAGAAGCCGAAGATGATAAACGACACACCGGAGGCAAAGGTGATCAGGTCGGTCGGCAGCAAATCTCCCATCAGCCAACCGATGCCTGCTGAAAAGACGTGCACGGCAAGCGTCGACCAGAAAATCCCCCAAAGCACGGTGCGCGGACTGTAGCAGGTCGCCAAGGCAAGGGCCAAGAGTTGGCTCTTGTCGCCAAGCTCGGCCAGAAAGATCATCGCGAAAGAGAGCCAGAATGCCTGCATCGGGGAAAATCGGGATTACTGATTGCTGTGCCGCAAAATATGCCCGAAATTCCCCTTTGTTCCAAACACAACCACTCAGGAACCGTCAAGCAGGAAGCCTTATCCCGGCGCGGTCTTCAGCATCTGAGCTGTATCGATTCCCTTCAGGCGTAACTGTTCAAGCAGCTCTGCGTAGGTGGCGTCATCCATGTACGGCGTTCTGGACAGCACCCAGCAGCGCGTTCTGGAAGGATTCGACACCAGCACCCACGAGTAGTCGTCGGCCAGCCCTATGACCCAGTAATCGGCTTTAATCCATCTGAAAAAGGTGACGATCAGCTTGGCATTGCCGCTCCCCTCAACCGGCACGGCGGTCGCGCGAATGGACTTCTCCCTGCCGTTCCGCTTGCACGAGTTGCGCACCAGCACCATGCCTTTGGCGGCGTCGAGCGTGTACTCTGCTTTCGTGCTGGCGCAGCCACGCTGCTGCTTGCTCGGTATCGAAGCAATTTCATACCACGTACCGCAGTATTTCATAACATCGACTTCCGGAACCGTGGCTGGTCCGCCACGATGCAACCGTTTGCGTAAAAGATTTCCGAACATGATAGAATGAATTTTACCATTTTCTGATGACATACTTTTACCTAAATTGAGCGATTCGTAATGAATCACCGTTGTTTTGAGTCTTGCAGACAGGAGCTGCTACTGATGAGCGCTTTTCTCCCATCGATCTTTTGTTCTACTCCCGACGTAACAGACAGTTCTACTCTTTAAAGCGGATTTTCAAGCTTTTTCCCCAGATCATTCCGGTTGTATCCACTGCCAAGGCGCACTGCTCCCATGGTTTTTGAGAGCTTTCAGGATTCTCTGACTCTCGTTAACAGAGTTGCGGCAGGCCGGTCAGGCATTTCTCGTACAATCGATCGAAT
>DRSQ01000008.1 GCA_011372505.1 Chlorobaculum parvum
CTCTCACTTGGATGGATGACGGTCTTCGAGACCAACCCTCTCGGCTAGCTCTTTGTCATGAAGCACTTCATGAGCAAGCTTGATCATGGGAATGGTTGCGCCCATTGAGCTATACCCTCCGTCATGGAACAGGTTCTGCATGGTCACCTTGCGCGTCAAGTCGCTCAAAAGCGTCATGGTATATTCAGCGCACTCCTCCGCGCTGGCGTTGCCGAGCGGAGACATCAGATCGCTGTACTCGTACATCTTCTCGAAACCGGGAATACCGCTGCCGGCCTTGGTGTAGGTCGGGCTCTGCGAGATGGTGTTGATCCGGATGCCACGGGACGCGAGACGCGGGCCGAAGCTGCGGGCGATCGATTCGAGCAGCGACTTGGCGTCACCCATGTCGGAGTAGGTCCAATAGTTGCGCTGCGATGCAATGTAAGAAAGGCCGAGAATGCTGCCACCGTCATTGATAGCCTCGTTTTTCAGCGCATAGGATACCAGCCTGTGGAACGAAATGCCGGAAACATCCAGGGTCCTCATGAACCAGTCGTAGTTCAGATCCTCGTACGGAAGCTGCTTGCGAATGTTCTGGGACATACCGATCGAGTGCACGATGAAGTCAACGGAACCCATTTTCTCTTTGAGCTCCTTGAAGGTGTTATCGACATCCTCGTTCTTGGAAGCATCGCAGATGAGAATCGGTGCATTGCCGCACTGCTCGGAAAGCCCTTGGAGATTGCCGAAGCGAATGGCCGTTGCCACATTGGAAAGGGCAAGCTGCGCACCTTCCCGGTAAGCATGCTGCGCGATCTGCCAGCCGATGCTGCTTTCATCGAGAGGGCCGAAAACAATGCCTTTTTTCCCTTTCAAAAGACCATAGTGCGCTTTCTCAGGCATGGTAAAATCCGGTTCTTTTCAGAAAATAAGGGTAATAGTTACCCCTTTGATGATTCGTTCAAAGCTGTTAAGATACAAGTTTCCGGTGAATTGTTAAACACTTAACCGGCAAAAAACATATCAACTCCCAAAAGAACGCCTTGAAAACGTCTTTTGAGAACAACAACAAGCACTACTACCAGCAAGCTCTGCCAACCATCTTGCTTGCGGCAGAAGTAAACAACGCCATGTCAGATCTTCAACCGCCGCATGGAGCGGAGTTTGTTGAGTACATTCTTGTTGACGTTCAGCTCCATTTCTTCTTTATCGACCTTGATCTCCTTGAAAATCACCCGCAGCATGTTGTCTTCCCTGACGAAGCGATCCATTTCAAGGCTGTAGAGCGCCCTCGGCAACGTGATGTTGCGCTGGGCGCGATCGACCGTGACGATAATGTCGGTGCCCATGCGTTCAACTGAAACATCCTCAGCATCCTTCAGAAACGGAACCTTGATGCAAAGCACGTCGCGATGATCGGAGGTCGCCTGGTTCTCCTTGCTCTCGATCCAGAAGTTCTTGCCCGAATAGAAGGTCTTGTCAGGCGCTTCGTCGCCGAACACCTTCTGGCTGATGCCGTACAGCGCGTCGGGACCAATCGGCTCGGTGCGTTGCAGGTGGCAACGGAACACCGGCGTCGGGTAGAAGGAGTTGTCGATCTCCATCAGGTACTTGCTGTGCAGATCGGCCCAGAACTCGAAATACTCGCCCACCGTACGCGAGGTCGGCAGAATCTTGTTGATGACGATGCCATCGATGTTGATGCCATACAGATGCACGAAGGTGTAGGCACGCTTGGTTTCGAGAATCGAGAGCTTCTCCGGATTCAGCACCAGCCGGAAAGTGACCTCCGGGCTGAGAATGAAGTCATTGATGTCCTCCATCTGCTTGAGCAGCACGTTGACCTCGTTGAAAAAGTCCTCGTCGGGGATGTTGTTTCCGCTGAGCGGACGGGCCAGAGACGACATGCTCTTGTAGAGCTTGAAAAACTGCTTGCCCATATTGCCGCCGATGATGATTTCGGGATAGGCGAGCAGGCGAAGCGTATTGCCGGTCGGCGAAGTGTCGAGCACCACGGCATCCCACTTGCCGGACTGGGCTTCATCGACCAGGCGGGAGAGGGCGAAGATTTCGTCCAGACCGGGCTGCGTGGTCAATTCGGAAGCCATGCCGCTGTCGAGGCCTTGATTTTTATAGGACGACGAAACGAACTTCTGGAAGCCCGACATGTTCTTCTTCAGCTCGTAAATGGTATCGACTTCGAGGCCGTAGAGATTCTTCTCGATCTTCAGCGGCTCGTTGCGGCCAATCTGCACGCCGAACACATCGGAGAGCGAGTGAGCCGGGTCGGAGGACATGATGAGCACCCGTTTACCCTGACGGGCAAGGGCGACCGCCGTGGAGGAAGAAATGGTGGTTTTCCCCGTTCCCCCCTTGCCGGAATAGATGATAACCCTCGGCTGAGACTGTTTTTCCGTTAAATCCCTCGAAAGCATACGGTACTCTCCTTTTGTGCGGCCTGAAAAATAAACCCTTGAGAACAAGAATGTGAAGTTAGCACTTTTCCCCGTTTCTTCTCACACAAAGGGAACCTTTTTGGTCAGCGCGATTTCAAGGCGGGTCATGTACTCTTCGTGGGGGATTTCGACCGCGCCGAGCCGTTCGAGGTGGGGGTTCATGATCTGGGCGTCGAGCAACAGGTAGGCCTTTTTGCGGAGGTAGCCCACCAGCCAGGCGAAGGCGACCTTGGAGGCGTCGCGCTCGAAAAAGAACATCGACTCCCCAAAAAACACCCCACCCATCGACAGCCCGTACAGTCCTCCGGCCAGCTCACCGTTCTGCCAGCTCTCGACGCTGTGCGCCAGACCGAGCCGGTGCAGCTTGATGAACACCTCGATGATCTCCTCGGAAATCCAGGTCTCCTTTTCGGTGGCCCGAGGCAGGGCGCAGGCGCGGATCACTTGCTCGAAGGCGGTGTCAATTTTGATGGTGAAACGGCGCTCGTCGATCACGCGCCGGAGGCTTCGGGACGGCTGAAAGGTGTCGAGCGGCACCACGGCGCGCTGGTAAGGCTGGCACCAGCTCACCGTGCCCTCGCGCGAATCGGCCATCGGGAAAAAGCCGTGACGGTAGGCGCGCAGAATATCCTCGACCTTGATCATGCTCCGGCTTTAGTCGGATTCACGAAGCTGGGCGGAGGTCACGATCAGCTCATCGACCTGCCGTTTCGGCACGTGGTGGATTCCGTGCTCGTCGCGCCAGTAGCGGATGCTGTCCCCCAGCTCGATCTGGTCGATCACCACCGTCTCGGCAGGCTTGCCGAGCGCGATCACCATCAGCACCGTCCATGCGTCGGGAATGCCGAGCGACGCCATGAGGCGCTCATGGTCGATGGCGGCGACGATGCAGCCACCCAGCTCTTTCTCAGCCGCGCCAAGCATGATGGTCTGCGCTGCAATGCCGCTGTCGCAGGCCGCGCCGGGCAAATCTTCGTTCCGGCACAGCATGACGAGGGCGGCGGTGGGACGCTCGCCCGGTTCAGGGCCAGACCACGCTTCGAGATACCCGGCCCATTTCAGGCACGGCAAGACCGCATCGAGCATCTCGTCGCCCGTCACCAGCAGGAAGCGCAGCGACTGACGATTGCCCGCCGACGGCACGTAGCAGGCCAACTCCACCAGCTCACGGAGCGTCGCGGCGCTCACCTCCGCGCCTTCGTCAAATCGCCGGATGCTACGGCTCCGGGTCACCAGCTCCCTGAACTTCATGAACTCACTTTTCCGTGAAAATGGTCGCGCCACGACGCATCGGCAAACACCTTCAGGTCGTCCCAGCAGCCTGACTCGATCCACTCGGCGATGTAATCGACCGTCCTTGCATAGTTGAGCGGGTTGCCAGGCGGCGAGACCAGCCACTCCTTGAGCACGCCGGCATCGAGCTGGTGCATCGACATTCCATAACCGAGCTGCACCATCGCCAGCGCGTTGGAATCCTGCTCGATCTGCCCGTCGAGCGGACGCAGCAGCATCTTCTTGCCCAGATGCAGCGCCTCGCCCGGCAGCTCGAAACCCGCATTGCACACCACGCCACTGCACTCCATCAGGTCGCGCAGGAACCCCTCCCGCGAATAGGCCCTGTAGGAGAGATGCCCCTCATCGCGATCCTCTGTCACCTTGCCGTAAATGAAAAAGTTGAACGACCCGAACGGACGCAGAAACGCCTCGATGTCTTCAACCTCCTCGAAGGGCAGATAGACCAGAATTTTCTGCGCATCCTCCCTGGGCCGGGCGGTCTTGTAGAGCATTTCCGGAATAACCGGTGGAAAGATCGGCTGATTGAAATGGTCCCAGTGCAAACCGGCATTGTACCGCGCCGGAGCAAAATTGAGCAGGGTATATTTCTCGAACAGACTGCCCCGCGCGACCGGCACATGGTAGGGAAATGCGTACTGGTGGCCAAACCCGACGCTCACCAGCCCCTTGATTCGCGCAGCCATCGAGGTGACCGGCTCGAAATCGGTAATCACCAGATCGACACCGGTAGTATCGAGCGTGAGCACATCGGTCATCAGGCGCGCGAAATCGAGCTGGAACATGGTTTCCATGTAGCTCATCTTCCCCCGGCGAGTCACCAGGGTAAACCCCTTGAGCACCTTGTAGGGAGCGAAAACCTCGATCTCCCGAAGCTCCTCCTCCCTTCTGCCACTGATGATAACCTCAAGCTCATGCCCATCCTCCTTGAGCTTCCTGACCAGCTCCCTGCTTCTGCTGATATGTCCGTTCCCTGTCCCCTGAACGCCGAAAAGGATCTTCATGCACTACGATAGTTTAATGCCTCCACCGGATTCCTCAACCCGGTGCTGAATAGCCTTAAAATTACGGAAATATCGAACAGATCGGCAAATATCGTCACCAGGTTGACACAAAAATGAGAAAGAGAGCGCTCTTGGTGAAATGGACTGGATAAGCACGGTGGACGAACCTCCGCTTCACCCCACCACCTTCAGATTCGCGTACTGCACCATCAGCGTCTTTTCTCCGGCGTTGCGGAAATTGATTTTGACCTTCTGCTTCGGACCTTTGCCCTGCACGTCGAGCACGGTGCCGGGGCCGAAGATGGCGTGCTGCACTCTCGTGCCGGGGCGGTACTCGCTTTTGGCTGCGCCGGTGGGTCGCGCCGATCCGGCGGGCTTGACGGTTGGCACCTTGGCTGACGGGCGGCCCGGCTGCGGCCTGAGCGAGGAGCCAAAAACGGGGCGTCCGGCCATCGCCGAGGCGGAGACCTTTGTCGGGCTTTCGGAGAGCTTGCGACCACCCTCGGTGACGATGAGGTCGGGATCGACTTCGTTGATAAAGGTCGAGCGCAGGCACATCTGCGGCTGGCCGTACATGTAGCGGCTCTGCGCCCACGAGAGAAAGAGCTTGGTCTGCGCGCGGGTGATCGCCACGTAAAACAGCCGCCGCTCCTCCTCAAGCTCGCCCGGTTCGTAGCTGTTGAGCGGGAAGAGCCGCTCCTCCATGCCGGTGACGAACACCACCGGAAATTCGAGACCTTTCGCCGCGTGCACCGTCATCAGCGAGACGTAGTTGTCCGACTCCTGCGTTTCGTCGTAGTCGGAGGCGAGCGAGATGGTCGCGAGGAAGTCGCCGAGTGTGGCCGCGTCGTGATTGTGGTCGGCGAAATCTCGCGTCATCGAGAGCAGCTCTTGCAGGTTTTCGTGCCGGGCGAGTGATTCCGGCGTATTCTCCTCCTTGAGCAGCGAGAGCAGGCCGGTGGTCTCGTAGAGCATCGAGAGCACATCGTAGACCGTGCCCGCTTCAGCCTGCTGGCGCATCGCCTCGATGAGGCTCGCGAACCCGGTAAGCGCGTTCACCAGCCGCGACTGAAATCCCCCTTCGTTGGCGTGAACGACCGCTTCGTAGAGCGACATGTTCCGCTCCTCGGCGAACTCCTTGAGCTTGTTGATGCTCACGTCGCCGATCTTGCGCGGCGGAAAGTTGATGACCCGCAGGAGCGACTCGCTGTCGCGCTCGTTCAGCACGAGCCGCATATAGGCTACAGCATCCTTGATCTCCTTGCGCTTGTAGAACGACACGCTGCCGAAAATCTTGTACGGAATGCGGTTCTGGCGCATCATGTCCTCCAGCACGCGCGACTGGGCGTTGGTGCGATAGAAGATCGCGAACGAACGGTACTCCGCGCCCTTCGACAGCCGGATCGAGTTGATATGATCAGCTACCTTTTCAGCCTCGCGCTTTTCGTTGAACGCCTCGATGAGCGTAATCGGCTCGCCCATGCCGGAGTTGGCCACCAGCTCCTTCTTGATCTGGCGCGTATTGCGGCTGATGACGCTGTTGGCCGCGTCGAGAATCGTCTTGGTGCTGCGATAGTTATCGACCAGCTTGAAAACCTGCGCGTCGCCGTAATCGTCGTTGAAATTGAGCATGTTGGTGATGTCTGCCCCTCGCCACGAGTAGATCGACTGCGCGTCGTCGCCCACCACGAAAATGTTCTGGTGCTGGGCCGCAATCATCTTCGCGACCAGGTACTGCACGCGGTTGGTGTCCTGATACTCGTCGATCAAGAGGTACTTGAAGTACCCCTGCAACTGCTCCAGCACAGCGGGATGCTCAGTGAACAGCTCGATCGGCTTGATAAGAAGGTCGTCGAAATCGAGCGCGTTGTTTTCGCGAAGCTTGTGCACGTAGCGCTCATAGACCAGCGAAACCTTCTGCGACTGATCGTCGATCGCCTTGCGATGAAACTCCGGCGGCAAGACAAAGCTGTTCTTGGCCTTGCTGATGGCCGAGTGCACGAGGTTCACCGGCAGCGTTTCGGGCGACAGGTTCAGCTCCTTCATGCACTGCTTGATGAGGCTCTTGCTGTCGTCGGCGTCGAAAATCGAAAAGTTGCGGTCGTAGCCGATCAGATGGATGTAGCTGCGCAACAGCCGCGCGAACACCGAGTGGAAAGTGCCAATCCAGAGGCTGGAGGCGCTGCCGCGTTCGAGGATGCCGTCAATACGCTGGCGCATCTCGCCCGCCGCCTTGTTGGTGAAGGTGAGGGCGAGAATGTTTTGCGGCGAAACCCCAACGTTGCGAATCAGGTGCGCAATACGATAAGTAATGACGCGAGTCTTGCCCGACCCTGCACCCGCAAGCACCATCACGGGGCCTTCGGTCGCAAGCACGGCCTGGCGCTGAACGTCGTTGAGTCCCTGGAGAAAATCTGTCAAAACTTCGAAAAATAAAAGGTTAGCGACCTCAGCTTCCGGATGGAGATTTGCAGGCCGTCACAAAGCTCAGAAGAATTTCGCACATCCGGGCTGCAATTACAAGGAGATCATGAAAAAGAGCTGCAAGCGTGTTCACGTCGTCGAAAAAGCCTGTCAATATCAACACAGCAATCAGGAAAACCCCTCCTCAAACCAGCTTTTCGGTCTTCGAAGCCATGATAACGTCATTCAGGTGGATGCCTCCGATGGCGTGCGTCCACCACGAAACCGTCACTTTGCCCCATTCGGTCAGAAGCGCCGGGTGGTGCCCCTCGGATTCGGCGAGCTGGCCTACCCTGTTGGTGAAGTCGAGCGCGGCCTGAAAATCCTTGAACGTGAAAACCCTCACAAGCTTCGGGGTACCGGAATCATCGACAACGCTCCACTCCGGAATGTGAGTAAGTTGCCGTTGAAGCTCTTCCGGAGCCATCGGGACCTCTGTGCCTTCACAGGGCACGCAATGCTTGCTTTCAAGTTGTGTCATGAATTGGTCCTCCTGTCTTGAGTTTGCCACAGATCAGGCCCGGTTGCACCCGATGAAGGTACCGCCGGAATGCGGTTTTAACCTCCCCGTTATTCTCAACTGCACCATCCATTCCAGAGTTGCACATCGGTCAATTCAGGAAACCTGAACAGCTCATTTCACCTCCCTCTATCTTTTAATTTTTCCTTGCTATATTAGACCACAAAAGTTTCCGGCTACGATACTGGCCTTCCCCGCTCAACCGCTTCAGACATGTTTCCTCTTGTTTACGAAATCAATACGCGCGTCTGGCTGAGAGAGCTGTCAGGCAGGTATAAACAGCCAATCACCCTCGGCAATGTACCCGACCAGGAGCTTGATCTGCTCCGGGAAGGACGCTTCACCTTTGTGTGGCTGATGGGCGTCTGGAAACAGAGCTGCTACAGCGCGGCAATCGCGGCGTCGCACAAGGGCTTGCGGTCGGAACTGCTTGACTACCTCGAAGATTTGCAGCCTGAGGACATCGTCGCCTCGCCATACGCCGTCGCCGACTACACAGTCAGCGAAGCGCTTGGCGGCAAAGCGGGCTTGCTGGCGTTCCGCGAGCGACTGAAAAACATGAACATCAAGCTCATGCTTGATTTCGTGCCGAACCACATGGCGCTCGACAACCGCTGGCTGCCCGAGCATCCCGAGTTGTTCGTTTCGATGACGGAGGACGACCCGGAAGATGACTGTTTCGAATTCGCCAAAGGGCAGTTCCTCGCTCACGGCAAGGATCCCTACTTCCCACCGTGGAGCGACACCCTGCAGCTCAACTACGCCAACCCGGCAACGCACGATATGATGATCCACAACCTGTCGCACGTCAGTGATCTGTGCGACGGCGTGCGGTGCGACATGGCCATGCTGCTGATCAAAGAGGTGTTCGACAGCACCTGGGGAAGCCAGTGCGGCGAAATGCCCGGAGAGTTCTGGCCGACCGCGATCCGGCATATTCGGGAAAAGCATCCCGACTTCATCTTTCTGGCCGAAGCCTACTGGCACAAGGAGTGGGCGTTGCAGCAGATGGGGTTCAACTTCACGTACGACAAGCCCTTTTACGACCACCTCGGCAGCTTTCCGGTCAACATCCTGAAACTTCGGGATCACCTGCTGTGCGACCCGGAATACCAGGCGCGCCTGTGCCGCTTCATCGAAAACCACGACGAGAATCGTGCATCCGAATGGTTTGGCAAGAACCACGCGGTCGCGGCGCTGGTGCTGCTCACCTCGCCGGGCATGACGCTGATCCATCAGGGACAGCTCGAAGGGCTGAAGAAAAAAATCCCGGTACAGCTTATCAGGATCGCCAAGGAGAAGGGCAACAACAAGCTCCTGCCGCTCTACCTCAAACTCTTCGAACTCAGGTTCGATCCGGTTTTTCAGGAGAAGGGACGCACCGAATGGCTCAACCTGAATGCAGCCGACCTCTCGTTCTGTTTCGGCTATTGCCGTTCGACTTCCGACTCGCACGCGTTCGTGCTCGCCAACTTCTCAAGCCACGGAATCGACATCGAATTCACCCATCCGGCGCTGGATGGGCTTGACAAAAGCTCTATTACGGCCTACTCGACCCGCTTCCCGGAACCGCTTCAGGAGTGGCAACTGAACGACAACGCCACCGGCCTCCACCTCCGGCAGAACGAAGGCATCCTGCTCATGGTGAAAAAGCCCGAGACCTGATCCGGCTTCCGGCAACAAAGCATCATCCGGAACATCCATTTATCAACTATTCCGACTCGCACTCACACCGATGAACTTCCACCTTACCACCATCGCCTGCAAGACCGACCAGCCGATCGACATCATCGACATCACCGATGACGTGCGTACGGCGCTTGAGGCCACGGGCCTGAAGCAGGGCACGGTCACACTGCTCAGCCGCCACACCACCGCCTGCATCAACATCAACGAGCGCGAGGAGCAGCTCAAGCAGGACATGACCACCTTCCTGAAACGCTTCATCCCCAAAGACGGCGACTGGCTGCACAATCTCGACACGATTGACGGACGAGACAACGCCCACTCGCACCTGCTCGGGCTCTTCATGACCAGCTCCGAAACCGTACCCTTCGCCGACGGCAACCTCCTGCTCGGCCAGTGGCAGTCGATCTTCTTCGTCGAACTCGACGGTCCGAGGGAGAAACGCGAAGTACTGGTGCACATCCAGGGCGAATAATCGACGCCCGAGTCCCGCCAACCGGACTCTTTTCTGTCATTATGAGCGTAGCGAAGAATCCAGTTTCCTTAGACAGCAGTATTGAGAATCACCATGAGGAACTACTATGTCTATATTCTCGCAAGCAAACGCAACGGCACACTTTATACGGGTGTCACGAATGATCTTGAACGACGCATTTATGAACACAAAAACAAATTGGTGCCCGGATTCACTTCCCGATATGAGGTAAACAAACTGGTTTATTTCGAGACCTGTCTGGAAATCCAAGGGGCTATTATCAGGGAAAAACAGATCAAAGGCTGGACCAGAAAACGAAAATTAGCCTTGATTGAAGCTGCGAATCCAGAATGGAAAGACCTGGCTACTGAGTGGTCATAATACTTGTACATACTACCGAAATAAGCAACAGGATTCTTCACTTCGTTCAAAATGACACTGTGTGAAGCTTACCGGTGAGCCTGTCATTCTGAGTCCAACACTGTCGGGCGAAGAATCCAGTCGAACACCTCAATACTCTGCAAGCGCACTAAACTGACCTGCCACCGCAGAGCTTATCCATAAGCATTCCAGAGCAAATAATCCTCCCCCCAATCGGAACCATAGAGAAGTTCGGGGGGTTGAAAAAACAAGTACTTTCTTCTGCCTGAACTCCAGATTCCAAACTTATGACCGAGGCTCTCTCGTCTCCTGTTTCGCAAGGCTATAGCCTGCTTTCGACAATCCATGATCCCGCCGACCTCAAGAAGCTGAGCATCAGCCAGCTTGAGCAGGTGGCCGCCGAGTGCCGCAAAAAAGTAATCGAGCTGGTCTCGCAGCATGGCGGCCATTTCGCTTCCAGCCTCGGCGTGGTCGAGCTGACCGTCGCGCTGCATCACGTCTATCAGAGCCCGACCGACCGGTTCATCTGGGATGTTGGCCATCAGGCGTATGTGCACAAGATTCTCACCGGGCGGCTGGAGCAGATGGAGACCAACCGCCGCTACAACGGACTGGCCGGCTTTCCGAAACGCAGCGAAAGCCCGCATGACGCCTTCGACACAGGCCACGCCTCCACCTCGATTTCGGCGGCGGCGGGCATTGCCGTAGCGCGCGACCTGGCCGGGAGAAAAGAGAAGGTGGTGGCGATCATCGGTGACGGCAGCCTCACCGGCGGCATGGCGTTCGAGGCGATGAACCATCTCGGTGACGTAAAATCGGACGTGCTGGTCATCCTCAACGACAACCAGATGGCCATTTCGCCAAGCACCGGCGGCCTGAAAAACTATCTGGTCAATGTGCCGCTCAACAAGACCTACAACAAGCTCCGTAAGTTCGTCTGGGACAGCCTTTCGATGATCAATAACGAGGTCGGCGACACGGCAAAAACCGCCGTGCACCGCATCGAGGATGGCATCAAGGCGGCCTTCACGCCCGGCGCGTACTTCGAGGCGCTCGGCTTCCGCTACTTTGGGCCGATCGACGGCCACAACATGGAGCAGCTCACAAAGGCACTGCACGAAATGCGCTCGCTGCCGCACCCGAAGCTGCTGCACGTCATCACCAAAAAGGGCAAAGGCTTCAAACCCGCCGAGGAGAACCAGCCCAAGTGGCACGCCAGCGCAGGCGGCTTCGACATCGAAACCGGCATAAACCTGAAGACTCCCGGCAAACCCGCGAAACCGAAATATCAGGAGGTGTTCGGTGAGGCACTCGTCGAGCTGGCGCTGAAAGATCAGACCATCACGGCCATCACGGCGGCCATGCCAAGCGGCACCTCGCTCGACCTGTTCCAGCAGACGATTCCCGCGCGCTGCTTCGACGTCGGCATTGCCGAACAGCACGCCGTCACCTTCGCGGCAGGGCTCGTGCTCGGCGGCTTCAAGCCGGTCTGCGCAATCTACTCCACCTTTCTGCAACGCGCCTACGACCAGCTCATCCACGACGTCGCGCTGCAAAATCTGCACGTGGTCTTCGCCATCGACCGTGCAGGCCTCGTCGGCGAAGACGGCCCGACGCACCACGGCGCGTTCGACCTGTCATACCTCAACGCCGTACCGAATCTGACGATCATGGCTCCGGGCGACGAGCAGGAGCTGCGCGACATGCTCTACACGGCGCTCTACGAGGTGAAAGGCCCGGTCGCCATACGCTACCCGAGAGGCACCGGCACCGGCGCAGTGCTACACAAGAAGTTCACCCCGATCCCGGTCGGCAAGGGCCGGGTGCTGCGCGAAGGCGACACGGTCGCGCTGCTCGGCATCGGGTCGATGAGCAGTCGCGCGCTCGAAACAGCCGCCCTGCTCGAAAAGGCCGGGCTGAATCCGCTGGTGTGCGACATGCGCTTCCTCAAGCCGCTCGACACCGAGATGATCGACATGGCCGCAGCCAAATGCAGCCATATCGCCACCATCGAAGAAAACAGCATCATCGGCGGCTTCGGCAGTAGCGTCGTCAACTACCTCAGCCACGCCCACCCGGGCGCGAAGAGCATCAGCTTTGGCCTCCCGGACGACTTCGTCACGCACGGCAGCATGAAAGAGCTGTACAAAGAGGTCGGACTTGATGCGAAGACGCTGGCGGAGAAAATTCAGGATTTTTGCAAAGTGGAGTGAAGCAGCTTTGATGCGACAGTATGGGGCTGATCGGTCGGCTCAGTCGGATTGGAGGACTCTTCTGTAGGGGCAACCGCAAGGGGTGTCCCTACACTACATCACCGAAATCACCCGTTCACACCATCCAATTGTAAGGCAACATCGGCAGCACGAGCATCACCACGCGCAACGTCACGTTGGCGAAAATACCCGCCAGCACGTCGTCGGCCATGATACCCCAGCCGCCGGGAAGGTTTTGCAGGCTATCGACCGGGCCGGGTTTGAGAATGTCGAAAAGCCTGAAAAAGATGAATCCCAGCAGCACCACAAACGGCGTGGCCGGCAGGAAAGCCAGCGCAAGCCACTGCCCGGCCACCTCGTCGATCACCGCCTGCGAGGGATCTTCGCCGTACTCCTCCTCCATCACGCTGCTTGCCCAGACGCCAAGCGCGGTCGTCACGACAATGAGCGGCATCAGTACAAGCGGATTATGCAAAGCAGGGATGAAAAAGTAAGAGAGCGCCGCACCCGCGCTTCCGACGGTTCCCGGTGCAAACGACGCGTAACCGAGTCCAAACGCGCTGCCGGTGATCTTTGCCAGAATAGCGCGCATGGCGTCAGCGCCCCCTTTGCGCGTTCGGGAGAAAAAGGCTCCGGTTGCTGATGAGGTAGGAAATCCCCGTCCAGGCCGTGAAAAGGGTGATGGCGAGCATCACGTAATCAAGCCAGGGCGAATGGAGAATTTGATCCATGACAGCCCCGATCTTGCTGCCGAAAAAAGCCTTCTCTTTCAACAGGATAAAGAGCATGACCACGTAGGCGAACAGGTTCTGGGCGAAGGTTTTGTACTTGGCCTCCTTGCTGGTCACCACGGGATGGTCGATATGCTCGGCCCAAACGCGTAGCCCGGTGACGATGATATCGCGAGCGGCGACCACCAGCACCATCCAGAGCGCCAGATAGCCCTGCCAGACATAGAACAGGAATGCCGTGGTGATAAGCAACTTGTCGGCCAGCGGATCGAGGAACGCGCCGAGCCGGGTCACCTCACCATACTTTCGGGCGTGGTAGCCGTCATAAATATCGGTGAGAGAAGCCGTTACGAAGAAAATGATCCCCATCAGCTTATACCACGCACCGGGCTGCATGAGCAGCAGCACGAACACCGGCACGAGAATGATTCTCAGAATGGTAAGCTGGTTGGAAAAGGTCATGTCGAAAATGTAGTTGAAATCGATGCGCCCGCCATCCGGACGCCTGCAAGGCGGAAAGATACGTCATCCTGTACTTTTTTTCAATGCCGCCCGCAACGCCAAGCATGGCTTTTGAGGACAAACTTAGCGCACCTCGACCACGGTTACGCCCGCGCCGCCCTCCTGTAGGCTGCCGAGGCGGAAGCTCTTGACGCGCGGATGCTCCTTCAGAAACTCCGCCGTACGCAGCCGCAAAGCGCCGGAACCTTTGCCGTGAACGATGGTGCCCGACGGCATCCGGTGCATCGCCAGCGCGTCGATGAAGCGGCCGATCTCGGCAATCGCCTCGTCGCCTATCAGGCCACGCAGGTCGAGCCGTGTCGATTCAAGCGTTGACGATTTGACCGACCAGCTTTTGCTCGACGCCGCGCCCGTGTCGGACGCCCTTTGCAGCTTCTTCGCTCCGGCGCGGGAGATCTTTTCGAGACCGCGCAGCGCCGTGGTGAGCCGGAAATTGCCGCACCGCACCACAGCGGAGTCGCCCTGAATCGACTCCACCTCACCGGTGGTGTTGGTGTCGCCTATCCTGACCGAGTCGCCCGGCTGGATGCTCAAGTCAACCTGCGGCGCAACCTCGCGCTCGACCTTCTCCTCCCTCGACGCAGCCTCCTGCTTCATTCCGGCCAGTCGCTTCCGCGCCTTATGCAGTGTGGCCTCGTCGCCGGGGTGCTCCTTCACCTCGCGCACCAGATCGCGAATCTCCTTGCGCGCCTGTTCGAGCTGGCGATTCATGTCTCGATAGCCCTTGCTCTTCAGCTCCTGAATCTTCTGGCGCAGCTCGGCC
>DRSQ01000009.1 GCA_011372505.1 Chlorobaculum parvum
CACCAACCTCCGCTATGGACCGAAGGTGAAAGCCACGCTCTTCACCACCGAAATGATCCGGCCCGATACGGTCTTCCTGCCCTCGGCCTACGGCAGCAAGAACAAGAAGCTCAGCGTCGCCGGAGGAAAGGGCACTGCACTGAACGAACTGATGCCGTACAGCATCGAGCCCATCGCGGCGTCGTTCATGTCGCAGGAGTTTACCGTAAGCGTCAAGCCTGTAAACAGTTAACTGGAGGAGTAAGTATCTATGGCCCGATATGGAATGGTAATGGATATGCGTACCTGCGTCGGCTGTCAGGCCTGCATGGCGGCATGTTCTGCTGAAAACCAGACGCCCTTCTGGAACGAGAAGTTCCGGACGCATGTCGAAGACAAAGAACAGGGTTCATTCCCTGATGTGCGCAGAGTGCTGCTTCCGCGCCTCTGCATGCACTGCGAAAACACCCCGTGCCTGTCGGCCTGCCCGACCGGGGCAACCTATATGAACGATGATGGTGTCGTGCTGGTCAATAGCGACCGCTGCATCGGCTGCTACGCCTGTTGCATCGCTTGCCCGTATGATGCCCGCTACCCTTACGAACGTGAGGATGTCGAAAAGGAGCACGAACTGTATGGCGAGGATGTCACCCACATGGTGCCCCACGTTGATAAGTGCACCTTCTGCGTGCAGCGACTGGCTCAAAATCTGGAGCCCGCATGTGCAGCCACCTGCCCGACCCATTCAAGGATATTCGGCGATCTCGACGACCCGTCGAGCGAAGCGCACAAGCTTGCCTCCAGCGGCAAGGCGCAGGCGCTGAACCAGGGGCTTGGCACCTCTCCGAAAGTATTCTATATCCCATCATAGCAAGGAGGGCACTCTATTATGACGTTTGTACATCAGGAAGTATGGCACTGGCAGATCGCCACCTACCTTTTTCTGGGAGGTCTGGGCGGCGCGACCTTTGCCATCAGCGCGGTATTTCACCTCTTCGAGGGGTGCGACCGCAAAATGCTTTCCGTGGCCGTCATGTCATCGATCTTCTTTTTGGTGGTTGGCACCATTTTCCTGCTCGCTGATATGCTCCAGCCGCTCAAGGCGATTTACGCTCTCACCAATCCGCGATCGTGGATTTTCTGGGGCGTCATTTTCATCAACTTCTATTTCATTTCTGCGATTGTCTATGTGATTCCGCTGCTTGAAGAGTGGGCGATTTTTCAGCCGATTATCCAGAAGATTCCGCAGCCGCTCCTCGGCTTGCTTGAGCGCTTCAACAAGATGGCCGCGCTGGTCGGTTCGGCAGCAGGCTTTCTGGTGGCCATCTACACCGGCCTGTTGATTTCGGCTGCTCCGGCCATCAACTTCTGGAACACCCCGGCGCTACCACTGCTTTTCGTGATTTCGGGATTCTCGACTGGCGCGGCTTGGCTTTTGCTGCTCTCGATGTTCTCCAAAAACGAGAACGCGTCGAAAGTTTCAGCCAAGCTCGAACAGCTTGACGCCATGCTGATTGTCACCGAGCTGATTATTCTCGGCGCGTACTTCAACTTTGCGATGTTTTTGCCTACTGGTGCTCGCGCTTCGGCCGAGTACCTGTTCCAGAGCCCGCTGTTTATCGGTGGCTTCTTCATCGCAGGTCTGCTCGTGCCGCTGATCATTGAAACCTATGGCATCTTTTTCGGCGGTCACTCCGAGCAAAAAAAGTCCGCCGTTCCGATGCTACTCGCAAGCTCGCTGGTGCTCTTTGGTGGCTTCCTGCTGCGTATCTACGTGCTCAAAGCCGGCATGTTCCAGTTCCCTTGGTAAGCTTATACCGCAACTGAGCAAACAACCTCGACGCCTGGTCTCCGCCTGTCGGAACGCCGGGCGTCTATCGTTTTATCACCATGAATTCACCATTGCAGAAGTCGCTGCTTTTCAAATTCCTGAGCAAATGTCTGGCCTATCCGAACGAGGCTTTTCTCCCCGCGCTCGTCGAAGTTTCGGACGAAATCGAAGCGGGCAAAGATGAGCGGCAAGCGCTTATCCGGGCCTTCGAACTTGAGGAGCAGGAGCCGTTGCAGGCCGAGTACACGCGCCTTTTCATCAACGGCTATCCGCACACCGTCTGCCCGCCGTACGAGGCGATCTATTGCGAAAAACGAATGCACGGCGAATCGACCGTCGCCGTCTCGGCGGCCTATCAGGAGTGGGAAATGACCGTCGATCCGGGCCTGATTGACCACCTTTCGACTGAGTTGGAGTTCCTGGCCTTTCTCGCCTCAGCCGAATCGCTGGAAAATGCCGTCGCCACGGATGCTCGCAAAGCTGCGGAACGCTTCACCCGCGAGCATCTCTGCCGCTGGTTGCCGCAGTTCATCGAAGAACTGAAAGGGGGCGCAAAGATGGAGTGCTACCGGAAGCTGGGAGAGTTGATGGAACGTGAGCTGGGAGGATATTGCGGGGAGCGGTAACGGTTTTGCGTCCACTGATGATGCTGTGATATGGGATTCAGTTAACGGGATATTCGCTGGATTTGTGTTGTCTCGAATGGTGGTTTTCGATCTTATCCATTACAATATAATATGTTACGCCCATAGGAAAGGGTTTTTCTTATGGTGATTCGATCAATTCAGGTTGGAATAACGTCAGGTGTGATGATACAGTCATTGATTTCAGAGAAAATTATCCCCCTTTTGGATCCGCTTCAAATGGGTAGAGTTCGTCCTGAACGTTTTTTCTCAAGAATCATCTTTTGCCCTCTGATACCAGCCCGCACTCTCAGCTGATTTTCGTACTATTGAGCATAGATCATTGTTGTAATTTGTGTTGCAGAGATATGAAAATCGGAATTTCCTGTCATCACACTTATGGCGGCAGCGGGGCGGTGGCGACTGAGCTTGGGAAGGCGCTGGCCATGAAGGGGCATACGGTGCACTTTTTCAGTCAGGCGGCTCCTTTTCGGCTTGGGCTTTATTCGAAGAACATCTTCTGCCACGAAGTTGAGGCGATGCACTATCCGCTGTTTGAAAGCCCGTTTCATTCGCTGGCGCTGGCCTCAAAGATCGCCGAGGTCACTTTTTATGAAGAGCTTGATGTTGTGCACGCTCATTACGCGATCCCGCACGCGATAAGCGCCGTATTGGCTCGCCAGATGCTCGAAGAGCGCTGCCCGGATTCGGAGTGTTTCCGGATCGCCACCACGCTCCATGGCACTGATATTACCATTGTTGGCGCAGACAAGAGTATGGGCGATGCGGTGCGGCTGGCAATCAACAAGTCGGACGGTATTACGGCGGTGTCGGGCTATCTGCGTGACGAAACCGTCCGGATGTTCAGGCCGCGCAAGCCGGTTGAGGTGATCCACAACTTCGTCGATACGTCGCTGTTCAAGCGTCTCGACGATAATCGTCCGAAACAGATGCTTGGCCTGGACGGTGGCAAGGTGGTGATTCACATCTCCAATTTCCGTCCGGTCAAGCGCATTATGGATGTGCTGGCGGTGTTTGAGCGCATCCAGCGCGACATTGAGGCGACGCTGCTGCTTGTGGGCGACGGTCCGGATCGCAACGAAGCAGAGAACTGGGTGCGGTGCAACGGGCTTGGCAGCAAGGTGCGGTTCCTCGGCAAGCTCGACGACATCGTGCCGCTACTCTCCATCGCTGATCTGATGCTGATGCCGAGCAACGTCGAGTCGTTCGGACTTGCGGCGCTCGAAGCGATGGCGTGCGGGGTGCCGGTGGTGGTGACCGATGCAGGCGGATTTCCGGAGTTTGTTCGGCAGGGGATCGACGGCTACCTGCACGACCACGGTGACATCGAAGGTATGAGTCGCAGCGCGATTTCAATCCTCAAAGATGATGCCGTTTGGCAGCGCTTTTCCGAAGCGGCAGTAACCCAGGCAGGGCGGTTCGAGACCGCCCTGAAGGTTCAAGAGTACGAAGCGTTTTATCGCAGGCTGATTGACAAAGCTCGCGAGCGCACAGCTCAGTAGCGTTTGGTCGAGAGCAGCACGGAACGGTAGTTTTCCAGGTCTTCGAGCACCGCGCCGGTACCGCGCGCTACGGCGGTGAGTGGGTCTTCGCTGATGTGCACCATCAGCTTGGTCTCTTCGTTGATCTTCTTGTCCAATCCTTTAATCAGTGCACCGCCACCCGCGAGGAACAGGCCGCGGTCGAGGATGTCCGCCGATAGCTCCGGCTTGGTGACTTCGAGGCTCTTCTTGACCGAGGTGATGATTTGGCTGATCGGAGTCGCAATCGCTTCGCGGATGGTTGCGGAGTTGATTTCGCGCTCCTCCGGCAGGGCAGTCACCAGGTTGCGGCCACGGATGTTCATGGTCAACTCCTTGTCGAGCTTGTAGGCCGAGGCGATCCTGATCTTGACTTCCTCAGCCGTGCGTTCGCCGATGGCGAGGTTGTAGGCCTTGCGGAAGTGGCGGATGATGGCGTTGGTGATGTCGGTGCCTGCCACGCGCAGCGATTCGCCCGAGGCGATGCCGCCGAGCGAGATGACCGCGATTTCGGTGGTGCCACCACCGATGTCAACGATCATGTTGCCCATCGGCTCCTTGACGTCAATACCAATGCCGATTGCGGCGGCCATCGGTTCAGCCACCAGATAGACCTCTTTCGCGCCGACGTGCTCTGCCGAGTCGCGCACAGCTCGTTTTTCCACCTCGGTGATACCTGAGGGAATGCCGATCACCATGCGGCGGATGCCGAGCGAGAACTGCTTTTTGGTCTTGTTTATCAATCCCCGGATCAGCTCTTCGGTCGCCTCGTAGTCGGCGATGACGCCGTTTGCCAGTGGCTTGATGGTGACGATGCCGGGGTGCGTCTTTTCGTGCATCAGCAGGGCGTCGTGGCCGATGGCGACAACCTTGCCGGTATTGCGGTCACGGGCGACGATGGAAGGCTCGTTGAGCACGACGCCCTTATTGCGGATGAAAATGAGAGTGTTGGCTGTTCCGAGATCGATGGCGATGTCTCTAAAAAGGCTATTAAAAAAGCTCATGATGAGTAAATATCTTGGTATGGTGCATAGAGGCTTGAAAAGAGCTTTTTTCTGAGCACGTCGAAAAAGTTTACTGCGCGATCCGGTTGCAACGTTGTTTCGACAGGGGTCGGAATGGCGCCCCAATCAAGGCACGCTTTCACTGTACTCTTTAGGCTGGATTCCAAGGGTTTCAAATGAATTCTAAAAGTACTTAAAGGAACCTTTTTTTCAAATGAAATCATCGGTCGTACGAGCCTCTTTTTGAAGTGCTCTTCAACCCCTCCGCTGCCGGGTTCATCATGTCAGCCTGTTTCGTTTCATGTGGGTATTGATTACATTAAAAGTCAGAGAAAATTGCTCCTCACGTGGGGCCATCACTAAAAATCATCGAACCAGCCGTGTTAACGATCTACAATTTCCCCCAGGACGAAAAAGCCCTCAAAAAACAGCTTAATCGGACGGTGTCGTTCGATCCCGACGTGCAGAAGACGGTCGATGAAATTCTGCAACGGGTTAGAACCGAGGGGGACGAGGCGATCCTCGACTATACCGAGCGCTTCCAGGGTGTCCGTCTCGAGAGTATGATGGTACCGCAGGAGGAGATCGATGCTGCTTACGCGGAGTCCGATCCGGAGTTCATCGCGATTCTCGAAGAGGCGTACGCGAACATCACGGCGTTCCATCGTAACGAGGTGGACAGGAGCTTTTTCTATGAGCAGAAGGGGGGCGTGATTCTCGGCCAGCGCGTGACTTCGATGGAGAAGGCGCTCCTCTACGTGCCGGGCGGCAAGGCGGCCTATCCGTCCTCCGTGCTGATGAACGCCGCGCCTGCGCAGGTGGCTGGCGTCGATGAAATCTACATGACCACGCCGTGTGACGCGGAAGGGAAGGTCAATCCACACATCCTCGCTGCGGCGAAGGTTGCGGGAATCACGAGCGTCTATCGCCTAGGCGGCGCGCAGGCCGTGGCGGCATTCGCCTACGGCACGGCGTCGATTCCGAAAGTTGACATCGTCACCGGCCCCGGTAACAAATATGTCGCGCTGGCCAAGAAGCAGGTGTTCGGCCACGTCTCCATCGACAGCATCGCCGGGCCGTCCGAGGTGGTGGTGATTGCAGACGAGAAGGCCGATCCGGAGTTCATCGTGATGGACATGTTCGCCCAGGCCGAGCACGATCCGGATGCTTCGGCGGTGCTTATCATACCCTCCTCCGCAGTTGCCAAGGCGGTGCAGGAAGCTGCCGCTCGTCTCGCCAGTATGATGTTGCGTGGCGAGGTGATTACCAAAGCGCTCACCGACAACGGCGGCATTGTCGTCACAAATTCGATGCAGGAAGCGTGCAAGGTGTCGGACATGATCGCTCCCGAGCACCTCGAACTGCACGTCGAGAACCCGTGGGAGATTTTGCCTGATCTGCGCCACGCCGGCGCGATTTTCATGGGGCCGTGGTCGTGCGAGACGGTCGGCGACTACTTCGCCGGGCCGAACCACACGCTGCCGACCAACGGCACGGCGCGCTTCTTCTCGCCGCTCTCGGTACGCGATTTCGTGAAGCACACCTCCATCATCGCCTGGTCGAAGGATGAACTCGGAAGGGCAGGGGAGAAGATCGCCCGCTTCGCTGACCATGAGGGGCTGCAGGCCCACGCCGAGGCGGTGCGCGTCAGACTGAAAAAGCTATGAGGGTCGAGGAGTTCGACTACACCCTTTCCGAAGAACGCATCGCAACCTACCCGCCAGCCGAACGCGGCTCGACGAAGCTGATTGTGCTCGATCGGGTGGCGGATTCGATTGAGCATTCCGCCTACGCCTTGTTACACGAGCGGCTGCGTCCGGGCGACCTGCTGGTGCTGAACAACAGCCGGGTGATCCGCGCGCGCCTTATCGCCCGCAAGCCGACCGGCGGGCGCATCGAGCTGATGTTGCTCGAAAAGCACGAGGGAGTGCAGAATCTCGCGTTGTATCGCGGACGCCTGAAGGTTGGTGACCAGCTGCTGGCGCACGGCGTCGAGTTGGTCGTCGAAGCGCTGCCAGACCACGGCGTGGCGCGCCTCTCCTGCGCGACCACGAACCTCACCGAACTGTTCGAGGAGCACGGCTCCGTGCCGATTCCTCCCTACCTCAAGCGCGACGCCGAGGAGGTGGACCGCGAGCGCTACCAAACCGTTTTTGCCGAACTGCCCGGCTCGGTTGCCGCGCCAACCGCATCACTCAACCTTACTGACGAACTGCTCGAAAAGATTCGCACTAAGGGGGTTGAAATCGCCCACATCACGCTGCATGTCGGGCTCGGCACCTTTCTGCCGATCCGCTCCGAAACCTTCGAGGAGCACGTCATGCACCGGGAGTTCTACAACATCTCCGAATCGAGCGCCCGCAAGATCGGCGAGGTCAAAGCCGCCGGCAGGCGAGTGGTGGCTGTAGGCACCACCGTTACCCGCGCGCTCGAACACGTCGCGTCGCGCCTCATCGACAGCGGTTTTACGCAGGAGGTTAGTGGCGAGGCGGACATTTTCATCTACCCTGGCTACGAGTTCAGAATCATCGACGCTCTGCTCACCAACTTCCACGCCCCGCGCTCCACGGTGCTTATGCTTACTGCCGCTTTTGCAGGAAAAGAGCTGCTGATGCGAGCTTACCAGGAAGCCCTCGACCGCGACTACCGCTTCCTCAGCTATGGCGATAGCATGTTTATCAGTTGATAATTGACAATTGATAATGGAGTAATTATCCGCAATGGTAAATGGCGTTTGGCCGAGCCTGCGGCCAAATCCTTATTCCTTTTCGGTCGGCCATTTTTGTCCACATTGTTCGCCCGGCACCATCGCTAAAATCGATCTACTTCGTCTTTGCACACCTGCTTTCTGAAATTGTTAATTCCTGCCCACGCTGAGCCTGAAATTGTTCGGTGTCTTCACGAGGCGCTGCTCTTCAGATTTTGCATTTCTTTGGGCTCAACGTTATTTTAATATTTTTCCTTTTTTCAAGCAGACTATCGGTTTTCAACCGTTCGCCATTGTTACCGTTTACAACCGCATGCATAATCAAATTCAAGGGAGATCATCATAATGAGTCTCATCAGTGAGTATCGCGCCCATACAGAGGAGCGCGCAAAACTCGGTATTCCGCCGCTTCCGCTGACCGCCGAGCAGGCGGTCCAATTGATCGCACTTCTCAAGGAGAATCCGATCAAAGAGCAGGAGTACCTTCTCGATCTTTTCGTGAACCACATCAGCCCCGGCGTGGACGATGCAGCGCTCGAAAAGGCTTCGTTCCTCGATGCCATCATTCGCGGTGAAGCAACCTGCGCGGCAATCGACGCGGTTGAGGCCGTGAGAATTCTCGGCACCATGCTCGGCGGCTACAATGTCAAGCCGATGATCGATGCGCTTGCTCACAGCGACAAAGCGGTTGCCGAGGCTGCGGTGCTCGCGCTGAAAAAGACTCTGCTCGTCTATGATTCATTCGACACGGTGGTCGAGCTCTCCAAAACCAACAGCTACGCCAAAGAGGTGCTCGAATCATGGGCCAACGGCGAATGGTTCACATCGAAGCCGACCCTGGCCGAAAAGATGACTCTCACAGTCTTCAAGGTTCCGGGTGAAACCAACACCGACGACCTCTCCCCGGCCAGCGAAGCCTTCACTCGCAGCGATATTCCGATGCACGCGCTCAGCATGCTCGGCTCCAAGATGGACGATCCGATCGGCACCATTGCTAGCCTGAAAGAGAAGGGCAATCCGCTCGCCTACGTCGGCGACGTGGTTGGCACCGGTTCCAGCCGTAAATCGGGCATCAACTCCGTGCAGTGGCATCTCGGCAACGACATTCCCGCCGTGCCGAACAAGCGCACCGGTGGCGTGGTGATCGGCGGCATCGTGGCCCCGATCTTCTTCAACACCGCCGAGGACTCCGGCGCTCTGCCGATCCAGGCTGATGTGACTTCGCTGGAGATGGGCGACGTGATCGACCTCTATCCCTTCA
>DRSQ01000010.1 GCA_011372505.1 Chlorobaculum parvum
AACCCACTGTCCGAAGAGCAAAAAGCCTCGAATCGGGTGAAATCAAAGAGCCGTGCGCGAGTCGAGCATGTGTTTGGATTCATGACCAACTCGATGAAAGCGATGCATGTCAGAACAATCGGCTATGTGCGAGCGGTGGCCAAGATCGGCCTGAGTAACCTGACCTACAACCTGATGCGCTGCACGCAGCTCAACAAAAAAGTGCACAACGTCTTTCTCTGGGGATAACTACGCCCAGTCGTGGCTGAAAACCCGTTTGCACGGGACAATATTGCCAATGAACAACTGCTTCGCAGGGCAGAATGGCCCTGTTTCGGTGAAATACAAAACCGGGAATATTTCAGATCACCCTTTTTAGAGGTGCCCTAAAGTACAACTTTTTTTATCGGTTAATAGCTTGGGAAAAAACGAAGTTTGAACGTGTTCATAGTGTTCTCTGGTGATTGCATACTTCATTGATCATCGGGAGTACACTTCATGAGGTAGCTCGCTCACGACAGGTTTCTCGGTACCTGGGAAGAGTGGTGGTGAAGGATCGGTTTTTCGTGTTCCAGGTTGAGCCCGAAAGTGAATCGTGACGGAAAGGTGAGGAGCAGTTGATCGACTTCGAATTCGAACGCGTACATGCCGCTCAAAACCCAAGCGCTTCCGCCAAGAAACTGCTTTTTGACGGACTTTTCGTACAGACGGACTTGCAGGTTTTCTCTGGTCGAGAGTTGCTCGAAGTAGTGGCGGATGCCTTCGCTGGCACAAACAGTATGGGGGGAGAAGGTAGGAATCAGAATGGCGTTGTCGTGATAGAGCTCTACGATGTTGTCGATTTGACCGGCACAGACCCCGGAAACCCATATTGTGAGTACATCTTCGGCGTTTTGGAACTGCATGTCTAAGCTTGGTTATGATGAGCGATTGTCATAACGGCGTCGCCTTCATTCGAACGAAGGCGACGCATGCAAAAAATAAGCTTTTTTGAGCAAATGACCTTAGAGTCTTAGCTCGCCAGTTTCCGCCTGACGTTTCAGTTCGTTATTGGCGTAGATCAAGACTTCAACGCGCCTATTCTGACGGCGTCCGGCTTCCGTTTCATTGGTCGCTACCGGCCTGGTTTCGCCATATCCGATCGCGGTAAGTCTTTGACCATAAACCCCGTAAGCCCGCAACAGGGAGACGACCGATTCGGCACGGCGTTCTGAAAGCTGCTGATTGAACGCTTCAGAGCCGGTACTGTCGGTGTGGCCCTGGACGACCAGATCGGTATCGGGGTAGCGGTTCAGCACTCTGGCAAGGTTTTCAATATTGTATCGGCTGTTGGCGTTAAGGGTTGACGAATTGGTCGAAAAGAGCAACCCGGTATCGAAAACCACCCGGATGCCTTCGCCGACCCGTTCGACCTCGGCATTTCTTACTTCCTGGCGAATCTCCTCAGCCTGCTTGTCCATATAATCGCCGATAATGGCACCGCCTGCGCCGCCGATGGCTGCACCGATCAGTGCACCCTGGGCCCAACTGCCGCTTCTGCTGCCGATGATGCCGCCGATGACCGCACCGCTTGTTGCGCCGATTCCGGCTCCGCGCCCAGCGTTTGTCGTGGACTGGCAGCCGGTGGTGACAGTAGCTGTCGAAGCAAGGAGGAGCAAGGCCGCCGGTTTCGAGAATTTCTTGATCGTTTTCATCTTCATCATGGTTTGGGGTTGAATAAGGGCACCTCTAAAAACTTATTGCGCGGCCCGATTGCTGCGTTGGGTGGTGCTCGAAATCCCCATGTACACTGCGTACACTCCGGTTTCTGCACTCCATCCGCCTTGCACTCAGGTCGCTCATGACACTTTTTAGAGGTGCCCATAAAAATATCATGTGCTATTGCGATCAGATCAGCCGCACCCGATACTGAATGGCAAGAGGCGGATCTTGAGCAAATTTATGAAAAGTAATGCTATTCCCCGTATGAAGGGTTCCCTCAGTGCCGAAAAGGGGGAAAATTATTTGCCGGAATCCGTGGTTGTCAGTACAGGATTGGCTCATCTGTTCGTGTTCTCCTCAAATTTGGTGATGGCATCGTTTTTGGGGACTCCTTGTGCGAAACACGATAGCGGTGAGCTGAAGTTGTAACCCATTTCAAGACAAATATCTATGTTGCGAAGCAGAGATGAGTGGCAGGAGACCGCCGAGTCGGTTTTGCCGCCGGAAGAGCGGTATGCCGACCGTAATCGCATGATTACCGCTCGCTATGCAGGCTGGTATCTCGAAAATCCCGGAACCCTGAAATGGGCCGGTATGGCGGCCTTCGCCTCCCGGCAGGTCGGCTTGGCCATTATGGCAGCCGATCTCATGACCGCGCCAGAGCGAGACGGTTCCGGCAATCCGTTGCTTGCGTTGCACCGTTTCGGCGCGGACTGGCTTATGCGTGCGGATTTTGAACAGATTCGCCGGGGCAACAACAACATTTACCGCGACATCGCCTGGGCGCACGCCGCCTACGTCGGTGGCGGGATGGCCGAGCTGGAAGCGTGTGTTTCCGAGCCTGAGGATACTTTGCTGGTTCAGGGGTTCGGCATGATCGATCGGGGTCGCGCACTGTGTCGCCGTGATGCCGACAGTCAGGAGGGAGAGCGATTGATCTGGGAGGGCAATATTTGCCTGCTTCGTCACGAGCAGGTCGATGTACTTCAGCCGATATTTGACATGCTGAGTGTCGGCGGGCGCATTACGGCTTCGTTTGGCAGCGAGCTCGATTTTTCAGGAGCGCTGTTTCCCGACTCTCGTTACCGTACCTCCTTCAGCTTGTTTCACGGTTATCTCGAAACACTTACGGGTCTGAAAAGCGTGGCCAATCCTGAAAACCGGTGGCGTTGGGTCGAACAGAGTGTCATTCCCTCATGGCAGGCGGCAGAGCGACAGATGAGCGCACCGTGCCCGACCAGAAACGAGTTACAGAAAATGGCTGCCTATAAGCAGTGACCTGCTCATTTACCTCGATGCGTGCAGCGCCGTGACCGGATCGAGCCGTGAGGCTTTCCAGGCCGGGAAAAGTCCGAACGAGATGCCGATTGCCGAGCAGACCGTCAGCGACACGATGACCCACAGCCACGGGAACATGACCGGCATGTTGAATTTGACCGCCGCCAGGTTGCCCGCTCCCGCCCCCAGAGCGATACCTACGAGCCCACCGCCCAGCGAAAGCAACAGTGCTTCGAGCAGGAATTGCAGCAAGATCGAGCGCCGCGGCGCGCCGACCGACATGCGTATGCCGATCTCCCGCGTCCGTTCGGTCACGCTCACCAGCATGATGTTCATGATTCCCACGCCTGCCGTTAGCAGCGCCATGAAGCTGATGATGAACGCGCCGGTGCCGATAATGTTCTGAATGTCGCGAAACGACTCCACCAGCGATTCATTGGTTCTGATTTCGAAGTCGTTCGGCATTTTCACCGTCAGGCCGCGCGCGAGCCGCATTGCTCCGATGGCTTGATCGATGGTTTGCTGGTAGGTTTTCTGCGAGGTGGCCTCAACGCTGATGGCTATGCTGGACTCCTGATTGACCTCTTCGAGGAAGCGGGTGATCGGGATGAGTACGAAGTTGTCCTGGCTCTGACCGAATGCCGGTCCTTTCGAACTGAACACGCCGACGACGCGCCCCGCCTTGCCGTTGATTTTGATCGTCTTGCCGATCGGGTTTTGCCCCTCCCGGAACAGGTAGGCAGCCAGATCGCTGCCAAGCACGATATTAGCCGAGGCGTTTCTGATGTCGTTTTCATTCAGATTTCGTCCCTTCACAATATCGAAGCCGTTTGCGAGCGCGAAGTTCTCATCTCCTCCCGACAGGGTGATATCAGGATTAGTAACCTCTGTGGCGTATGAGGCTTGCACGCCCTGAAGCGAAACCACAAGTCCGATGTCGCTCGCGCTGTCTCCCATGTACTTTTTGAAGCGCTGTGCCTGGAGCCAAGTGATGTCCTGACGGTTGGCGTAAAGGTTTCGCCGGTGGCCGCCGCCAAACACTGTGGCGGGGTATTTCTGGATCTGAAAGGTGTTCGCGCCAAGGCTGGACAGGCCCGAGGCAATCGAGCGGTCCACTGCGTCGAGTGCCGTCATCACCGCGATGATCGAGAACACGCCCACGGCAACGCCGAGCGTGGTAAGCGCCGAGCGCATCTTGTTGACCGCCAGAGAGGTTGCGGCCTGCATCAGGGTTTCCCGGATCGAGAGCATCATGGCTATTCGTATCTGAGTGAGTCGGCCGGGTCGAGTTTCGAGGCGGTGATCGCCGGGGCCAAGCCCGAAATGATGCCGGTGGCCACCGAAATTACCAGACTGGTCACCACGAGCACCGGCGAGAAGCTGACCGGAAAGCTCGGCAGCAGGTTCTGAATCAGGATGGTGATCGACAGGGCAGTGGCGAGACCGATGAAGCCGCCGATCAGGCAGATCATGACCGACTCGATCAGGAACTGTAGCAGAATCGTACGGCGGCGTGCGCCGAGCGCCTTGCGCAGGCCGATCTCCCGCGTGCGCTCCTTGACGCTCACGAAGGTGATGTTCATGATGCCGATCGCGCCCACAAACAGCGACATGCCGGTGATGAAGATGCCCGCCGCTGCGATGCCGTTCCTGATCGGATCGAGCTGACTTTTGAATGCCCGCTGCTCGTTGATGCCGAAGTCGTTGTCCCTCGCCGGAGGCAGCCGCCGGATACGCCGCATCAGGCCGGTCAGTTCATCTTTCGCTTCGGGAATCCGTTTTTCATCCTTCACCTTGACCCTGATAGTGACCATCGAGGTTTTGCCGTATACCTTCGTGAACGCGCGCAGCGGCATGATGAGCTGGTTGTCGAAGCTGAACAAGCCGAGGAACTTGCCCTGCTTTTTGAACACACCCACCACGCGCACGTTGTGGTTCCGCAGCCGGATCGATTTGCCGACCACTCTTCCGTCCGGAAAAAGTCCCGTGGCGATGTCGTCGCCGATCACGCAGACCGGATCGCCGGCTGCTGACTCCTGCGCGGTGAAGAAGCGCCCCGCCGACAGGTCGCCCGATGCGGTGAGCGGGTAGTCCTGATTGGTGCCGAGCGCGAAAATTTGGAGAATCTCTCGGTCGCGGTAGCGGGCCGAAGCCTGGATGGTGGACATCTGCGGCACGGCGACGGCCAGCTCCGAATTCGGGTCATCCTCGATGATGCGGTTGATCTCGTCGGCGTAGCGCGTCTCGATGTCGGGCCGGTTGCGGTAGCGCCACCACTGGCCCATCGTGCTCCACGACCCCTTTTGCACATAGACCACGTCGTAGCCGAGCATGGCAAGGCTGCGGTTGAAGCCGATGTCGATGCCGTTGATGGCCGTGCCCATCATGGTGATCGCCACGATGCCGATGATGACGCCGAGCGCTGTCAGGAACGAACGGATCTTGTTCGCCCGAATCTGATAGACGGCGATGTTCAGGCTCTCGGTCGTCTCGTAGCGGAGCTGCCGGACGCGGTCATTCATGGGCACCTCCAAAAAGTTATTACGCGAATCAATTGCTGCGTTGGGTGGTGCTCAAAATCCTCACGTACTCCATGTACGCTCCGGTTTTTGCGCTCCATCCGCCTTGCACTTGAAACGCTCATCACACTTTTTAGAGGTGCCCTCATGTCGTGGCATCACTTTCGATTTTCCCATCGCGCAGACGGATAATGCGGCGGGTGTAGCGGGCGATGTCCTCTTCGTGGGTGATGAGGATGATGGTGTTGCCTGCGTCGGAGAGTTTGCTGAAAATCTCCATGATGTCGTGGCTGGTAGCCGTATCGAGGTTGCCGGTCGGCTCGTCGGCAAGGATGATCGCCGGCTGATTGATCAGCGCTCTCGCGATGGCCACGCGCTGGATCTGGCCGCCGGACAGCTCGCCGGGCTTGTGATCGATGCGGTCGCCGAGTCCTACATCTTCCAGCGCCTGCCGTGCCCGTTCACGGCGCTCTTCAGGCGATACGCCGGCGTAGATGAGCGGCAGCTCGACGTTGCGCAGGCAGTCAAGCCGCGAGAGCAGGTTGAAGGTCTGGAACACAAACCCGATCTCGCGGTTGCGGATGCGGGCCAGCTCGTCGTCATCCATCTCGGCCACGTTCTGGCCGTTCAGCTCGTAGCGCCCGGAGGTGGGGGTGTCGAGGCAGCCGAGGATGTTCATCAGCGTTGACTTTCCGCTGCCCGATGGGCCCATGATGGCTGCGTAGTCGTTTTTTCGAAAGTCAAGATTGATGCCGTCAAGCGCCTTGACCGTCTGGTCGCCCATGGTGTAATACCGGCAGAGGTCGCTGATCCGGATGATGTGCGGCAGCTCGCTCATCGTTTCTCCTGAAGCTTCACGGTGCTGCCGTCCTGCAATTCACGGCTGATGGCGCCGTAACTGCCCGACACGACCTCTTCGCCCTCTTTCAGTCCGTCGAGGATAATAATATGGGTGTTGTCGGTCGTACCGGTTTTGACCTTTCTGAAGCGCACATGGTCGCCTTCGACCACGAACACGCCTTCTATTTCATCGGTGGGGCGATGATTCTGGTTGACTTGCACCACCTTGTCGATGCCTGTGGAATCGGTTGGCGTCGCTGCTTTTTTGCCGCCCGCCGTCCGCATGGTGACGCTCTGGATCGGCACCACCAGGGCGTTCGGCACTCGCTGGGTTTCGATATCCGCCGTACCGCTCATGCCTGGCTTGAGCAGGCGCTGGTGATTGAGGATTTTGATCTTGACCTCGAAGTTGGTCACCTCCTCCTGCGTATTTGCGGCCTGCGTTTTAGCCGAATTGGCGATTTCGCTCACCTCACCTGTGAAGGTGCGGTCGCCGAACGCATCGACCGTTACGGTGACCGGATTGCCGACCTGCACGTTCACGATGTCGTTCTCGTTCACCTCGACCTTGAGCAGCATGTTGTCCAGATCGGCGATCTTGAGCACCTCGGTGCCGGGGAACTGGCCGGTGCCGACCACGCGCTCGCCGGACTTACTGCTCAGCAAAATAATGGTGCCGTTGATAGGAGAACGCACCACGGTTTTCGTCAAGCGCTCTTCGTTCTGGTCAAGCAGGCTCTGGTTCTGGTCGATGGAATATCGAGCTGCTTTCCAGGCTGCCCGGCTCGTTTCGGCGTTGGTTTTCGCCGAGAGCCAGTCGGTTTGGGAAATGAGCTTGTCTTTATACAAAATGTCCGCCTTGCGGAAATCGTCCTCGGTCTTGAGCATCCGTGCCTGCGCTTCAAGGCTCTGTGCCTTGGCGAGATTAAGCTGCGCCCGGCTCTGCTTCACCTGATTGACATAGATGTCCGGCTGGATGCGGAAGAGCAGATCGCCCGTTTTGACCTCTTGCCCCTCGACAATCGGCAACTCGATGATCTCACCGGAAACGTCCGGCGACATGGCTACCTCCACCTCCGGCTCGATCTTGCCGGTTGCAGTCACCAGATGCACCACCTCCTTGCGGAATGTTTTTTCAGTCGTGACTTCAATCGGTTTTTCCCGCGTATTCAGCCAGACGATAAGCCCACCACCGGCGATGAGTAGCGTGACGGAGATGATGATAATCCGGAGTTTGCCGGAGCGCTGTTTCTTTGTCATAAATCGTTGTCTGTTCTATTCAATGCTTGTGGTTCCGGCCGTGAAGTCGAGCAGTGCCTTTTGCAGTGCGAGGTTGTAGAATGCCTGTGTCACTGAGGAGCGGGCGTTGACGCGTGCCGCTCTGGATGCGCTGAGTTCGACGAAGCCGGATGCGCCAAGCTCGTATTTGCGCAGAATGCCCGCGTAGGCCGATTCGGCGGCTTTCAGGCCTGTGCGGGCCGAGGCGATCTGGTCGAACGCCGCCCGGTACTCTTCGGCGACCTGCTGGAGGTCGATCTGGATGTCATCCTTCAAATCCTCGTAATCGAGCTGCTTGTTCAGCCGCGCGATCTTGGCTGACTGGACGGTGTAGCGCGACTGGAAGCCGTCGAAGATCATCCACGAGAGGTTGAGAGAGAGCGCGTAATCGATGCCGTTATCGAGCTGTTTGCCGAGGGAGGGATAGGGATAATCGTAGTTTACGCCCTGCAACCTCATCGAGTAAGAGTCGATTGCATCGGTGCTTACGGTAAAGGCAAGGTCGAGTTTTGGCAGACGGGTTCCGGCGCTGTTTTTGACATCCCAGCGGGCGGCATTGCTCTGGAGCGCCTCCGCTTCGAGATCGGCGCGGCGGGCGAGGGCGGTAGTTTTCAGCGCGTTCAGGTCGATGTCGGGCGAGAGTTTGGCAATCGCCGCTGTATCGACCGGTTCGAGCGTGAGTTCCGTTTCCGGATCGATGCGCAGCCGCCGGAGCAGTTCGAGCTTGCTACGGCGTAGGCGGTTTTCGGCCCGAATGACTTCGAGCTTGCCGTTGCCGGTGTCGGCCTGCTGCTGGTAGAGGTCGGTGATCGATTTCAGGCCGATGTTGAACTGCCGCTCGGTGAGGGTCAACAGGTCGCTGGCTGATTTGAGGTTCTCTCTCGCGATGCCGAGCAGTTCTTTGTCGAGCAGCACCTGGTAGTAACTCTGCGTTACGTCGTAGGCGACCGCCTCTTTTGCTCGCTGGAGGCTGAAGCCCGAAGCTTTTTTTCGGTCGAGCGCCGATTGCAGGGCCGCGTAATCGCTCAGGCCGTTGAACAGGTTGAGCGATGCGGTCAGGCTGACATCGACCGTCGAGGTTTCGGCGCGGGTTCGGTAGGCGTCGGATGTGACACCCCCGTAAAGAGGCGAGGTAACACTGTAGGAGCGGTTCACGGAGGTCGGCGTCCAGTTGGCCGACGAGGTCAGTTTGGGCAGGAAGTTGCCGTAGCTTCTCAACAGATCGACGCCGCTGAGATGGCGGGCGTTCTCGGCTTTTTTGATTGACGAGGCGTTCTCGAGCGCAATCGAAATGCACTCCGGAAGCGACAGCTTCTTCTGCGGCGGCTCACTGGCGCGGATGGCTGCAAAGGGCAGCAAGAGAAAGATGAGGAGAGTAAAAACGCTTTTGTTAACCATCGCTGGCGTGCCGGTTTAGCCGTGCTCTGTAGTGCCGTCGTTGCTGAATTCTGTTACAAATATACGCAACGACCCGGTAATGCTGTTAGTTCATCGGAGGTGGAGTGGGGCGGAATAGTCAGGATTCCCTTGCATGTGAGAATGAACAGCTATTTTCCCTTCCTCGGAATCGGAATCGGAATCGGAATCGGAATCGGAATCGGAATCGGAATCGGAATCGGAATTTCCTTCTCTGCGCTCATAACTTAACGTTTTCAGGAACGTCCCGAAACTTTATTTGATTTATCGAGAGTGATGTGGTATTCTTACCAGTAATGCGTAATACCGGAGGACAATATGAAAGTGACAACCAAAGGGCAGGTGACGATACCTGTTAACATCAGGGAAAAGCTGGGGATAACTCCTGATACAGAGGTGGATTTTGTGCAGGAG
>DRSQ01000011.1 GCA_011372505.1 Chlorobaculum parvum
CCGAAGCGTTCAACGAGTTCAAGCAGAGCGAAACGTACGAACAGATTCTTGATGCCAAGGAGAAGGCACACAATTACATTACCGACAATCCGGTAAAATCCTTTTTCTATGCCCTCGGCGCAGGAACCGTTCTGGGCTTCATTCTGAAAAGGAACAAATAGTGAACCGCCATCGCATGGAACCACAGCAGAAAAATCAAGACCAGAAGCAAGCACAGAGCCGCAAGGGCATGCCGGGGCTGATCGAGGATACGATCACCTCGACCGTCGATGACATGAAGGCCATTGTCGATGCCAAACTGGAACTGTTCCGCATCGAGATGACTGAAAAGGTGGCGCTGGCCAGTGCCGTCCTGATACTCGCGGTGGTCTTGTTGATCGGTGCGGCATACCTGCTCACGTCTTCTGCCCTGCTGATCGGCGAACTGCTCAGCCATCCCTGGCTAGGCTATCTCATTGTCAGTCTGGTCTTCATCGGCTTCTTCGCGTTCTTTACCAAAGTCAAGCCTGAAGCCCTGAAAAACTTCATCCATAAAATTCTTCTCTCCGCCCATGACTAACGCTAATGACCCACTGAAAAGCATCCAGTCGAGAATCGACGAACTTGAACAGACCATCAGCGAAAGAAGGGAACAGATCAAAGCGAGAACTCATCAGTTGAAAGAAGATATGCAGGATGAGCTTTCACCTGTCGAGCTTGTCAAAAGACATCCTTTAGAATCTGCGGGCATATCATTCATCACGGGCATCCTCGCGGGGCGTATCGTCAGGGGACTCATCAGCACAAAGACGCCAAGAACTGCCAAAAAGAAAGCAATGCCCAGCGAGCCAGCTTTTGGAGAAGAAACCATCGCAGTCAAACCGTCGGCACTTAAAGCAGCAATGGGCGCTATCGGCATCGAGCTGCTCAACACCGGCAAAGATCTGGCGATAACATGGGCCAAGAATCAGTTCGACTCCAGAACAAGAAAGCCAGTCTGAGACACGCGGAACAAAACGCATCCGAAGCAACGGGTTGACCGGGCGATAAGCTGGCTTCCCGAGCAGACCAAAAGATCAATCCCACACAAAAGGGCGAACACAAAGGTCCGCCCTTATCACTCTTCTAACAATTATCAATTCGCCCCTTTTACCAGTTTGAAATCATGCGATTGAACAGCTCATCGACAGCTATGTCGATGGCACTGTCGATGGCCCCCTGTTGCGCCGAATAACTGCCAGCCTGATAATCCGCGAAGCCGACGAACGATTGCGAAAACAGGCGCTCATGCTTGACCATGTCTTCAAAGTCAGCTCTGAGCACAATGGTAATCCGGTTCGTGACCGCACGCTCGGTCGTGCTGCCCAGTTGGCTTGGTTCGTCGGAGTAAGAGATGATACCTCCCTTGAGCACAGCGTTGGCTCTGGACAAGTCGGGTTCGATGGAGAGATCACTCTGCGCTTCGATTTTATTGACCAGCTGCCGGGTGCATCGCTCACGGAACTCAGCAATACCAGCCTGAGAGGTGTCGTCGAAAAGCGGCACAGCTACGGTGTGCAGGTGCGCCGGAATCGAGGCTCCCGAAAAGCTATAACAGCCTTGTAGAAGAACGGCCAACAGGCCGAAAAGAAGCAAGAAGGGTCCGGTTCGCTTGTGCATGGCGTTCATTGGTCAATAGATTGTTCGATCGATGCTACCGGTCAGTTTACGAAACGGATAGCTCAACAGCATCATCTTCTTGCGTTTTCCGTCGAGCGCAGACAGATACTGCCCGGTTTTGCCATCGCTCCACGAGGATACCATTTTGACGGCAAGGCTCGCGGCAAGCTCGGGGCTCTGGGCGAAAATGTCGAGAATGGTATTGAAGGTCTTGAGCTGCTTTTCGAGTTCAGGAGTTCTCTCCGCAGGATGGTTGATCTCCGTCCTGACCAGGCCCGGATGCAGCAACATGATGGAGAGCGGGGTCTGCTTGTACTCCTCAGCCATCGCGAAGGTGAAGCGCGCAATCGCCGATTTGGTCGATCCGTAGGCGGAGATGAAGGGGGTGTTCGAGCCTTTGTCGGTGCCCGATCCGGCCATGTTGATGATCTTGCCGGCCCTGCCGGACGACAGGAAGTAGCGGGCGGCTGCACGGCTGCCGTGGTAGGTTCCCTTGAGGTTGATGTCGATCACGCGGCTCCACGCCTCTGGATCGCTGTCGCATACGCTGGTGAAGGGGTCGGAAATCCCGGCGTTGTTCACAAAGTAGTCGATGGCCCCGAACCGTTTGACTGAAGCATGCACCAGCTCCTCGACAGCCTCGTACGATGAAACATTGCAGACGTGACCAAAAGCTGATCCTTCGGGAAACTCGCGGAGAGCGGCATCGACGTTGGCCTGGCGGCTGGAGGTGATCACCACTTTGGCTCCCTCCCGAACAAAGGCGTGGGCAATGGCCCGGCCAATCCCCTTGGTCGAGCCGGTGATGACAGCGACCCTGTTTTCGAGTTTGTTCATGGGCACCTCTAAAAACTTGTTACGCGCTTCGATTACTTCGTTGGGTGTGCTCAAAATCTGTTCGTCGGCCTGAAAGCTTTCAGAATGAGCCAGGACGCTTATAATGCTCCGGCCATTGAAGCTTATAAACAATTGCCCCGTCCCGAAAGCTTTCGGGACGGGGTTCATGGATAAAACAAAATAAAGAAGGGCTTTAGCCCAATATCTTTCTTTAGTAATAGATGCGATATGTTGGTGCCATAGCAATAAAAGTGACTCACTCCTTTTTGGCGGCCTGGTCGATCATCGCCTGAAGTTCCGGGTGGCTTTGGC
>DRSQ01000012.1 GCA_011372505.1 Chlorobaculum parvum
GCGATCATGGGGGCCTCGATCTCGAATTTTTTGATATTTTCAGCTAAAAAAATAGCGGAAACAATCCTGTACATTGTTACTTTCGATTTCTCGTGATATGTGGATTGGAATGGCTTTCAGGGAAGTTTTGGTAACGCAACGAAAGCCAACGTAAGGTTGTATAATACGGCGAGAACTTCTTAATTAAAAGCCGCGTTCGCGCTTTTTCGACTTCCGGGTCTTTTTTTGCTATCCGGAACTCATCAGTCACGTTTAATTTTTCTGTTCATGATAGTTATTGCCGACTACGGCGCCGGAAATCTCAGGTCGGTGCACAAGGCGTTCGAGTTTCTCGGCATCGATGCGGTCGTCAGCGACAAGGCTGCAGAGATAAGCCGTTACGACAAGGTGCTCATTCCCGGCGTAGGAGCGTTCGGCCCGGCGATGGAGACGTTCAACCGGCTCGGTTTTGGCGATGCGATCAAGGAGCATATCGACAAGGGGCGCAGTGTGCTCGGCATCTGCCTCGGAATGCAGCTTTTTCTGACCGAAAGCGACGAGATGGGGGCGCACAAGGGGCTCGATCTCGTGCCAGGTAAGGTACTCCATTTCCCGCGCGGGATCGATAAAATTCCGCAGATCGGCTGGAACACGGTTAAGTACAGCGGTAGTGAGTCGGTATTGTTCCGTGGCATTCCCAGTGAATCGTGGTTCTACTTTGTTCATTCCTACTATTGCAGGCCTGACGACCCGAAGAGCATTGCCGCCACGACCGAATACGCCGGAAAAAAGTTTTGTTCAGCCATTGAAAAAAATGGTATTTTCGCAGTTCAGTTCCACCCGGAAAAGAGCTCCGAAGCGGGCTTGCAGGTGTTGAAGAATTTTGCAGAGTTTTAAGTTGTTGAGGTGTTTGAGTTATGTTGATTATACCCGCTATCGATATCAAGGAAGGCAAGTGCGTCAGGCTGACAAGGGGAGATTTCGCCCAGAAAAAGATTTATCTCGACAATCCGTGCGACATGGCGGTCATCTGGCGCAAGCAGAATGCCAAGATGCTCCATGTGGTTGATCTCGACGCGGCTCTGACCGGTGAAATGGTCAACTTCGAGAAGATTCGCGAGATTGTGGAACTGCTCGATATTCCGATCCAGGTCGGTGGGGGCATTCGCTCCGTCGAGGCGGTCGAAAAGTACCTTAGCATCGGTGTCAGCCGTGTGGTCATTGGTTCGGCAGCCGTCACCAATCCGGGCCTTGTAGCCGATCTTCTCAAAAAGTACCGTCCCTCGCAGATCGTCGTCGGTATCGATGCCGAACACGGCGTGCCGAAAATCAAGGGGTGGACCGAGAGCAGCAACATGCAGGATTACGAGCTGGCTCTTGAAATGAAAAAACTTGGTGTCGAGAGGATTATCTATACCGACATTACTCGCGACGGCACGTTGCAGGGGGTCGGGTACGAATCTACCAAACGTTTTGCTGAAAAGGCTGGCATGAAGGTGACCGCATCGGGAGGCGTCAGCAGCTCCGACGACCTGCACAAGCTTCGTTCGCTTGAAAAATACGGGGTCGATTCGGTCATTATTGGCAAGGCGTTGTACGAGTGCAACTTCCCGTGCCAGGAGCTGTGGTACGCTTATGAAGACGGGTTGGGCATCGACGGCGAGTTCTCTACGGCCTGTCGGAAAGAGAGCTGCCGCTGAGCTGCACTCTTTCGCTCTAACCATCATCAGTCATTTTGCAAGAACAGGATCCAAAACTTCTCCAGTCCATCGAGGCGCTTATCTTTGCTTCCGAAGAACCTGTTACGCCGCAAACTCTCTGCCAGATTATCGGCGGAGAGCTCAGCTATCCCGAGTTTCAATCGGTTGTCGAGGCACTTAATCAGGAGTACGAGGAAACCGGCCGTACCTTCCGCATCCACTTCCTTGCCGGTGGTTATCGTTTTCTGACCGGTCCGGAACATGGAGAGCTCGTGCGTCAGCTTCTCGCGCCGGTTATTCAGCGCCGTCTTTCACGCTCGATGCTTGAAGTGCTTTCAGTGATTGCCTGGCATCAGCCGGTGACGAAAGGGGATATTCAGCAGATTCGCGGTGTCAGTCCCGATTATGCGATCGACCGGCTGCTTTCGCGCGGCCTGATTGAAGTGCGTGGGCGGGCGGACTCTCCC
>DRSQ01000013.1 GCA_011372505.1 Chlorobaculum parvum
AGGGAGTTCGATGTTTTTCAGTGGACGTTCGAGGTGGACGATCCGAGAAACAACCCTATCGTAGCACTCTTTTTCGTCAAACAGACCCAGGAGATTCTGCCAGTTGACAGCCCTGCCTTCTGCAGGTGCGCCACACGAAGCCATCAACCCGTGGACGTACAGCGACCAGGCAAGAAAATCCGGTGGACGACAGCCGACGCCGTTCCCGGCATGAACCCCGGTAACAACCATACCTTCATCGGCACAACCCATTCAGAAATCTGCCTGCTCCATCAGTCAGACAACAAAACTGCCGTCCATTTCGAAACGAACATCTCGCTGGACTTCCAACTCTCGTTTCCACTGAATCTCATGCCGGAACCCATGCTGAAATTCATGAGTGATACAATCATGTCGAAAATAATGCAGCAAGCCACAGAAAGCATGCTTTGCCAGGTTCAGGCAGACATCTGCTGCTCGGCTCCGGCAATATCCGCCGAAGGCGAAAAAAAGTAGAGCGGGATGCATTTCAGGGTGAGGGCGAAAAGGCCCAGCCGACAAAATTCTTTATCATGCCAAGCGATCCACCCAGACCAAGTTTGAGTGCGGTAACCCTGAGCACTTCAGGATATTTCAGGGCCACGTTCACGCCGATGGTCATCATCTCCGAAAACTGAAGGGTGTCCCTGAACATGGCCTCCCGGTATCGTGGCGGCAACTCGTCAAGAACAATCATCACCTCGTTCATCATCTCATTCACAAAATTGGGACTGTCCTTCTCCCGGTCATAGCACATGTACTTCATCAGATTCGCCATAGCCGCCACGTTCGGCTCGTAGGCACTGATTGTGCGTAGCCTTTCCGCGGAGAGCAAGTCTTCTCCGAGTGCGCACTCCAGACCCTCAGCAAGACGCTCAAGATTCCTCACCATCGAGCCAAACCCGCAAAAGGTCAGTGGAGAACCAAGCGTAGCTGCGTCACCGAGCATGAGAATGCGGTCGTCGGCGATCACCCTTGTACGGCCGAAACCGTCATGGAAATAAGCAGGAATAATGCCATAAACCGGACGCTCGATCGCAAAATCCTTTCCTGGCTTCTTGTAATCGGGAAGCTTTCTGAAATACGCCTCGAAAAGGCCGAGAAGAGATTTGTCGTTATCCGAATCGACCGCGTCATAGAAAAACAGGTAGGTGGTGTACTTGCCGTTTCCGGCGGGGAAACCCTCCCAGATGAGTTGACGTCCGCTTCCGGCGCTCATGTCGGCGGGTTCCGTGCTCACCAGAATTTCCCCGATCTCGTGATCGACCCCCTCGAGGCCGGTCGATATGGTTCCCACAGTAGGGCAGACATGGGTATGGGGATGCCCGTCGTTAAGCTGCATGGCAACAGGAGAAAGCACCCCCATCGCATCGACAAAAACTTTCGCCCTGCAATAAAGCGTTTGGCCGTCCGCGTCGACCACCTCGGCGACAACGTAATCGTCGAACCTGTAAAGCTTTTTGAATGTGGTTCTTCCGTAAACCCTGCATTCCGGATTGCCAAGCAGTTTGTCCAGAGCTTTCCCGAGAAGCCTGTCTGCATCGACGGCGCAATCGAGAACATTGTCCAGATAAAGCCTTCTCTGCCTGCCATTATCGACAAAAAACTCCGCCCATCCAGTCTTGTACCTGCATACGATACACTCTTCGATCTCTTCTTCGGTCAGCAACCCCGTCCGGCACAGGGCATCGAGTTCGCCTCTCGAAATATTCCAATCTCTGGTCGAACGACCGGGTGTGTGGCTGTCTATAAGCACTATGCTCCGCCGGTATACAGAACCCATAACGGCAGCATGAAGAAGACCGAGTGTTCCTCCGGCATAAATAATATCGAAATCTCCTGAGAAAGTGGCGTATCTAGGCAGTTCACTCCCATCGAGGACGACAAGGGGAACACTGTCCTGGCCGAGCGTTTCCCAGTAATGATCTATCTCCCGGATACGCCGCAAGTGCTGTTCCCCGTCCGTGAGCGAACTGAAATACCTGTAGACAAAAGAATGCGACTCTTTGATATTCGCCAGCATATCAAGCAAGAAAAGTGTTGAATGAAATTCAGTTTTGAAAATTAAACTATTTTCGCCCCTCTACAAACCAATCACCCCTATCCCGGAGGTCGGACAGGGCGCAACTGCACATTTGCCCGGAGAAGGATTATTCTGTAAATTGAAGTTTAAATGTTAATCACCCTTCAAACTCAGTCAGTGAGGTAAGCACCTATGCCGAAAAGCTCTGCAATTGATTTTCTGGAAAAAATGAAGTCAGACAGCGAACTGGCCGATAAAGTCAATAACGCCGAAAACAAGGAGATTCGCTGGAAAATCATCCGGGACGCAGGATTCGACTTTACCAGGGAGGAACTCGATCATGCAACTGTCGAGGCTTTGAACCATTTCGAACGCTGGAGCTGGGAAGCGAGGCTCATTGCCGACTGGCTGTAACCTCTTTGCCGATCTTCCGGAGAGTCAAAAAGGCCGCCGTGGAACACACAGCTTCCACGGCGGCCTTTTTTGCGTTGCGCTCCTGCACCCGCGTACCGGAAAGGGCAAAAAATAGCCGCCAACCCCTGAAACGGGGTGGCGGCACGGCAAAACCTGCAGATAAACGGGAAAATCTAACAGACAGGGTAGGCTTCGGGCAATTCGTAACCCTGCTCCTGAAGCTTGTAGGCCAGCATATCTCCGGCGAGAATAATATACTGGGAACGCCCCATTCTCGTGTAACCAGGACGATGATCCTTGGCAAGAGGCATGTCGAAACGATCCTGGTACTTGATATAGAGATCGGCAACCTTTTCGGAGGCCTCGACCAGCCAGTCGGCATTCGGAGGTGGCATTCTGAACATATCGGCACCAGGTACCGGCTGATAGACAAGCATATTGGGATAGACTCCCTTCGACATTCGCTCCTCGACACCTTCGAGCATGATGTTCATCGGTTCGAGCCCCATCAGGATGAAGCTCGTCGTTCCCCTGCCAGGGCCGAAAATTTCGACCGAGGCCTCCTGGGCTTCGAGCCAGTACTCAAGAGGATAGGTCGCGGATTTTCCAGGACAGATCGCCTTGAAGTAATCGGGATTTGTCACCTCGAGATCAAACTCGGTGGAGTTGAGGCCGGAAGCTTTCCACTTCTCCATTTCCTTGAAATCGTCCGGCGGGTACAGGTTGGCTGTTATATGGAGCTCGTTCAGCACTTCAGGACTGACCTGCTCACGCAGAGGAGCCATAACCAGCTCCACAAGATCGGCAACCTGGGCTCGCCTCGAAGGATCGACAAGTCCACCGATAATGACAAGAGTACCTCTCCAACCCGCGTCAGTGGCGATTTTAACAGCTTCAGCCTGCTCTTTAGCCAGCTCTTCGATCTTGGAAAACGGCATTTTGGCCAGTTCCTTGCCTACACCGATATGCTGATCTGCAAAGAAAAAGCAGAAGCGGCAGGAACGCCCGGTGTTGTTGTTGTCACAGCTGTAACTGTAATGGATATTGATGATATCCTGATTCATGCCGATGACGGCCGCATCGACCGGGCGACCATTACTGAGCTTGCCGCTACGCCAGGAAAAAGCCTCCTGCATCCGGCCGCTTGCCAGATGCTGGCCGCAATCGTAAAACTCGACATCGTCACCATTGACCTGCACCTCAAGACGGGTATAAGGCTCCTGCCTTACAAGCGTTGCAAGGTCACTGCCGTTAAGCACCATGGCCCTGAAGGGGTTAAAGCCAGAGGCTGGTGGTTTGTTGACCGTCACCTTGGCGCCCTCGGAAAGCAGTCGCGCCTTTAAATGAATATCTTCTTTGGTAATAACCCTTTTTGTGCTCATAACGTTACGTATTGTGCGTTAACAAACC
>DRSQ01000014.1 GCA_011372505.1 Chlorobaculum parvum
GTGGGAAACTCTTTGGTAATGCCGCCGCCGACACGCTGCGACGGGCTATCGGGCGTGACGAGTTCCGGGAACTCCTGTTCGAGCGCAATCAGCCGTTCGAGCAGCTTGTCGAACTCGAAGTCCGAAATCTCCGGCTTCGCTTCGAGATAGTAGAGGCGATTGTGGCGCTCGATCTCCGTCCGGAGCTTGCTGATCTCTTGCTTTGCTTTCGCTTTATCCATTAGTTATTTATGCAACCAAAAAAAGTATCAAGTATTCATTGAGCGAAAGCTCTTGTTGAATGTCCGATCCCGACTTGACAAAAGATCGGCGACGGAGACTGGTCATCGCGAAAGGCTGTGTCAATAGGTTATCCGAAGCGTTGTTTTGTAAAGACCATCGTCTTTCCTCTCTGTCATTCTGAGCGAAGTGAAGAATCCATTTCTTTTTCGAGCAGCACGATAATTGACTGTTCTTAAATACTTTACGCAACTCTTCTGGATTCTTCACCCGACTTTGTCGGACTCAGAATGACAGCAGAAAAAAGCAAGGAACCGTCAATCAATGACGCTTCGATATAGCTTTTAAGGCAGCCTCATAGCAATCCACGCAGTATCTCACAAGCCCCGCATTGATTGCCGCGCCGCTTCGCGAATCGCAATGAACATGCGCTTTTTTGCCAATTACCATTGACCAGGTTTGCGCATTTGCTGAAGAGGGCAACCGCAAGGAATTGCCCCTAAAACTGAGAATGACAACAACGGCCCTATTTCGACGACTGGTTCATCGCCCATCCGGCGAGGTTTTTCACGAAGCCGACCGATCCGCCGACACCGAGTTTGTCCCAGGTTGCCTTGAGGATTTTCGGGTAGCGCCACGCCACTTTCAGCATCACCGTCACCAGCTCATCGACCTTCATCTCATCACGGAACATCGCCTGCCGGTAGTGCTGCGGAAGCTCGTCGAGCACGATCATCACCTCGTTCATCATCTCGTTGACGAAATTCGGGTCGTCGGTGTCGGGGTTGTCGCACATGTACTTCATGAGGTTGGCCATCGTGGCCACATTCGGCTCGTAGGCACTGATGGCGAGCAAATCCGACTGGCCGAGCCGCTCTTCGCGCATCGCCTTGTCAAGCCCCGAGGTCATGCGCCCGAGGTTACGCACCAGCGAACCGAAGCCACAGAAGGTAAGAGACGAGGAGAGCGTAGCCGCATCGCCGAGCAGCACGATGCGCTCGTCCGACACCACCCGCGTACACCCCGCGCCATCATGCGACCACGCCGGTATAATGCCGAACACGGGACGTTGGATGGTGAAATTCAGCCCCGGTTTTTTGTACTCCGGCAGCTTGCGGAAGTAGGCCTCGAAAAGCCCAAGCAGCGACTTGTCGTTGCGCGAATCGACCTTGTCGTAGAAAAAAAGATAGGTGATGTACTCATCGCCCCTGGCCGGAAACCCCTCCCAGATGAGCTGGCGTCCACGTCCGTTCGAGCGCTCCGCCGGTTCGGTGCTCATCAGAATTTCGCCCACCTCGAAATCGACTCCCTCGAACCCGCTGGCGATGGTGCCGACCGTCGGACAAACGTGGGTCTGCGGGCGGCCGTGATTGAGCTGCATCGCCACCGGCGAGATGATGCCCATCGCATCGACCAGCACCTTCACGCGGAAGTAGATCGTCTTGCCGGATGCATCCTCGGCCTGCACGACGAGATGGCTCGGAAAGCGGTAGCAGCAGACGAACGTGGTGCGGCCCAGCACCTGCGAACCGGGACGCTCCAGCAGCTTGTCGCGAGCCATGCCGAGCAGCTTGTCGGCATCGACCGCGCAGTCGAGCACCTCGTCCATGTAAAGACGCTTGCGCTTGTCAGCAGGCGCGTGGAACTCCACCCAGCCGGTCTTGTAGCGCCGCACGATGGTCGAATCAAGCTCCGCCACCGTGAACACGCCGGTATCGGCCAGCCGCAGCAGCTCCGGGCGCGAAATGTTCCAGTCGCGCGTAGTGCGCCCCGGCGCGGCGCGGTCGATCACCAGCACCTTGTTGCCGTATTTTTTGGACATCACTGCCGCATGCAGGAGACCCAGCGTGCCGCCCGCGTAGAGAATGTCGAACTCACCCTCGATGTTCACACCGGCGGACAGCCGAGTGCCCTCCTTGATCACCTCCGGCACCGGCAGGTCGAGACTTTCCCAGTAGCGGTCGAGGGTGAGAATCGCGCGAAGCTGCTGTTCGCCGTTAGGCAGAGCGCTCAGATTTTTATAGACAAGCGGATGAGTGTTCCTGATCTGTTCGAGCATGGGTGTGCGGAGTGTTGGTGGTTTCAGGATGCGGTATCAGGGACAGATTCACGCCGAAGCCGAGCGCCGGGAACCGTTGGTGTCGCTTTCGATTTTGCCGTCAACAAGGTGTATGCGGCGGCCCGCACGGTTGGCGAACTCCTCATCGTGGGTGACGACGATGACGGTCTGGTTCAACTCGCGGTTCAGGCGGTCGAACAGTTCATAGACGTTGTTGGCCGAGCGCGAATCGAGGTTGCCGGTCGGCTCGTCGCCGAGTAGCACTTTCGGCTCGTTGGCCAGCGCCCGAGCAATGGCGACACGCTGCTGCTGGCCGCCGGAGAGCTGGCTGGGCTTGTTGGTGTATTTGTTTTCGAGACCCACCATGTCGAGCAGGTGTTTGGCCCGGTCTCGAATCTCCTTCTTGCTGAACCTGCGCTGAATCAGCATCGGCATCATCACGTTTTCAAGCGAATTGAACTCAGGAAGCAAGAAGTGGAACTGGTAGATGAAACCGATCTTTTCGTTGCGGATGACGGTCATCTCGGCCTCGCTGATAGCTGTGATCTCCTGCCCGTCGAGCCACACCTCGCCGAAGGTCGGCTTGTCGAGCCCACCCATGATGTAGAGCAACGTCGATTTGCCCGAACCGGACGGCCCGGTAATGGCTACAAACTCGCCCTCGTTGAGGTCGAGCGAAAGATTGGGAATAATCGTCTGACGAATATCCTTCGACAGCTCGAGTTCCCTGCGAATACCTTTAAGTCTGAGAATCTTTTCGGCCATCGAGCGGGAGTTTGTTCATCGTTTACTGGTGTCCGGACGTAGCTCTCCGGCCCTCAAGTATAAGAAAAAACTCGCATTGAAGGACACCCCGACCGCTTAGCCCTGACGAAGATTTTCATCAAAAAATTGCCGAAAGCGTGCGGCGATTTCGTCCCGCACCCGCCGGAACACCGCCAGCACCTCCTCCTCGGAACCGGTCGCCTCCGCCGGGTCATCGAAACCGAGATGAAGCCTCTGCCCCACCTTGCCGGTAAAGATCGGGCAGGTCTCTTTGGCGTTGTCACACACCGTGATGACGTAATCGAACGGACGATCGAGAAAAGCGTTCAGGCTTTTCGGACGATGGGCCGACAGATCGATCCCCACCTCCTTCATGACCTGCACGGCCAACGGATGCACTAATTCCGCCGGACGAGTGCCCGCCGAATTGACTTCGAGAGATGGATCATAAGCCTTCAGAAACCCCTCGGCCATCTGGCTCCGGCACGAGTTGCCTGTACAGAGAATCAGAATGGATTGATTGGACATGGGATGAATTAGTTATGGGATTGTTTCAAACAGAAGGAACAAAAAGCCGTCGTCAGATTTCATCGAAATCGGGCAAGGACGAACACACAGGTTCGCCCATACAAATCCACCCGAACCGACGAAATCGCTCGATTCCGATTCTGACAGGAGAAGATGGGCAATTCCGTCAACTATCAACTGGCAGTTATCAACTTTATAACACCAGATTGAACACATACCCCACCGCAAGGATTCCCGCCGCAACGACTCCGGCGAAGACCGCAATGAGCGTTGGGCGGAGCACCTTGCGCAAGATGAGCATCTCGGGCGCCGAGAGCGCGATGACGCTCATCATGAAGGCCATCACCGTGCCAAGCGCCGCACCTTTGCCGATCAGCGCTTCAACGACCGGGATGATGCCCGCCGCATTGGAGTACATCGGCACGCCGAGCAGCACCGCCGCCGGGACGCTCCACCAGGCGCTCTCGCCCATCAGCGAAGCCATGAAATCCTGCGGCACGTAGCCGTGAATGCCCGCGCCGAGAGCCACGCCCGCCACGATGTAAAGCCACACGCGCCCGACGATTTCGCGCACGTGCCGCAACCCCTCCTCGAAACGCTTCGGCCAGGTGAGTTCACCCTGCTCGAACGAATCGTCAACGGCGCTGTTCTGGAGCTTGCGCACCCACTCTTCGAGATGGCGCTCCATGCCAAGCCTGCCGATCACCATGCCAGCGGAGATCGCCACCATCAGCCCCATCGCCATGTAGAGCAGCGCCACCTGCCAGCCGAACAAGCCAAACAGCAGGCCGAGCGCTATCTCGTTGACCATCGGCGCTGAAATCAGAAATGAAAAGGTAACTCCGAGCGGCACGCCCGCCTGCAAAAACCCGATAAACAGCGGCACCGCCGAGCAGGAGCAAAACGGCGTCACGATGCCGAGCAGCGCCGCCATTGCGTTGCCGACGCCGAGCCGACGCCCGGAGAGCAGCGCCCGCGTGCGCTCCGGCGAGATGAAGGTGTGCACCACGCCCATCGCGAACACCACCGCAAGCAGCAGCATCAGCACCTTTGGAACTTCATAGATAAAAAAGTGCAGCGCCTCACCGAACGCCGAGCTGCGGCTCAACCCGAACGCGCCGATCAGCAGCTCGGCACCCGATTCGAGATTGAGGTACAGCGGAACCCAGAGCACGGCGGCGGCAACGACCCCGGCAATCCATACCGGAGTCGAAGCTCGCAAACCGCCCTCACTATTCTGACCAGCGTTGCTCATCGCCTCAGGAGCAGCAGCTTCCACCCTGACCACCGCAGCAGCCCGAAGACTTCGGAGCCATAGTAAGCATCACGCGCAGTTCGTCGTTCGACGGTAACTTGCCGGTGGACACCACCACGCCATCGACCACGAGGCCGGGCGTTGACATCACGCCATACGACACGATCTGCTCAATATCCTCGACCTTCTGCACATTGGCCTCGATACCCTCGGACGCGATCACCGCTTTAACCGCATCGGCAAGCTGATTGCATTTGGCGCAACCGGTACCAAGAATCTGAATCTGTTTCATTGTTCTGTTCCTTTTGATTTATGTTTATCGCAAATAAACGATTTATTAAAAAAAGTCGATCAGCAACATTTGCCTTGACCGTCGAGATCAAAAAACTCCCCGAACAACTCCTGAGCCTTTGCCCACCGCTCACGATCAATGCAGTACTTGACCTTTGGAGGATCGATTGCGCCCTGAATCAGCCCCGCCTCCTTCAGCGCCTTCAGATGCTGGGAGATGGTCGATTGCGCCATCGGAATCAGCCCTGTCAACTCACCGGTAAAGCAACATGCCTGCCCGGCAAGCAGTTGCAGGATTCTGACCCGTACCGGATGAGCCAGCGCCTTGGCAATTGCAGCCAAGGCCTCCTCCTCCTCAGTGTAGCTCAATGGCATCGATGTTCTCTGCATAGTTCTGACAATCAGTTCATCGCAAATATACGATTGATTTTTCAAAGAGCAAAACTTGCCCACCAAATCCACCTCTTTTTGCCACTCTCACGAAGAAATCGTTATTTCCTGTAAAACATAGCGAACGCGGCACTTACAACAATTTCGTATATTTTCAAAACCAGAAAAGCATTTCAATCTGGATTTATTGAGGAAGAAAACTATATTTACCTAAAATAATTAGGAAAATAACAAGCTAAACCCGATGTACTACCCGATCCCCGACAGCGAAATCGATCAATTCATCGAAGAAGACGTTCCCTACGGCGACCTGACCACTACCCTGCTCGGTTTTGGCCTTAAGCCGGGCGAGATCACCTTCACAACCCGCGAGCGCTCGGTGGTCTGCTGCACTGAAGAGGCTGGCAAGGTGCTCGCGAAGTGCGGAGCAACCGTTCTCGACTCCTTACCTTCGGGAACAATCGTCGAACCCGGCACGCTGATCCTGAAAGCTGAAGGGCCAGCCGCTGCGCTGCACGCCGCCTGGAAGGTGGCGCTGAACCTGCTCGAATACGCCTCCGGCATCGCGACGCGCACCGGCGTCATCGTCGAACGCGCACGTGCGGCGAATCCGGGCGTCAACGTCGTCACGACCCGCAAGTCCTTCCCCGGCACCAAGAAAATCGCCATCAAGTCGATCCTGGCCGGCGGCGCGTTTCCGCACCGGCTCGGGCTGTCGGAGTCGATTCTGGTGTTCACGCAGCACACGGCGTTCCTCGGCGGTCTCGACGGATTCCTTTCGATGATTCCCGACTTGCAACAGAAGACACCCGAACAGAAAATCCTCGTCGAGGCGGACAGCGCCGAAGAGGCGCACCGAATCGCCAAAGCCGGTGCGGACGTTGTACAGGTGGACAAGATGCCGGTGGACGAACTGACCGCGCTGGTACGCGAAATCCGCGCCACCTGCCCCGGCGTGGCGGTCTCCGCTGCGGGCGGTATCAACGCCGAAAACGCCGCTGCCTATGCCGCAACCGGCATCGACATCATCGTCATGTCTTCGACCTATTTCAGCAAGCCATCGGACATCAAGGCCGTCATCGCCCCCAAATAATTAACGGACACCATGAAGCAACTCCTGAGCACTTTCGCCATCACGTTCTACGCCATCTTACTGACCACCGGCGACGCCTTGGCCGGGCGCATCAACCTGTCGGCGGCGGCGAGCATGAAGGACGCGCTGAACGAAATCACCGCTACTTATGTGACAACCCATCCCGACACGACCTTCCGCAAAAACTATGCGGCCTCGGGAGCACTGGCCGGTCAGATCGAGCAGGGAGCACCCGCCGACGTGTACATTTCGGCCAACGTGAAATGGATGAAGTACCTGGAGGAGAAAAAGCTGGTTGACCTCTCCAGCGTGCGCACCTTCGCCTTTAACGAACTGGTTTTTGCAGGCACGACTGCTAAAAAAGTTGACGAAATGAGCGACCTGCCGACGCTCGGCAAGATCGGCATCGGCAGTCCGAAAAGCGTGCCCGCCGGAGAGTACGCGATGCAGGCCATCGTAAAATCTGGACTGAAGCAGAAGCTCGCGGGCAAGCTCATCATAGCCAAAGATGTGCGCGAAAGCCTTATGTACGCGGAACTCGGCGAGGTTGATGGCTCGTTCGTCTATCGTACCGACGCGCTGCTCGCCCGCAAGGCAAAGATTTTGTTCATCGTGCCTGGCAATCTCTATCCGCAGATCAGCTACCCGATGGCGCTGACGGTAACCGGCGCAAAGAACGCTGACACGAAAAGCTTTTACGTTTGGCTGAAGGGCAATGAGGCTAAAACGATTTTAAAGAAGTACGGCTTCTCCGTGAAATAAGTAGCAACGAACGAATAGATGAACCTGACTCCGGACAACCTTACAGCCATCGCGCTGTCGATGAAAATCGCCGTCACCGCGACGGTGATTTCGCTGCCGTTCGGCTTCGCGACGGCGTGGCTGATGGTGTTCAAGCCGTTCCGGGGCAAAGTGCTGCTCGAAGTACTGGTGAACCTGCCGCTCACCTTGCCGCCGGTGGTGATCGGCTACCTCTTGCTGCTTCTGCTCGGGCGCAACGGCTGGCTCGGTGGGCTGCTCGCCTCGGTCGGCATCGAGCTGGTCTTCACCTGGAAAGCCGCCGTAATCGCCTCCTCCACCGTCGGTTTTCCGCTGCTGGTGCGTTCCATCCGACTCGGCATGGAGTCGATCGACCGCCAGCTCCTCGAAGCCTCGCGCAGCCTCGGCGCGCCATGGTACGACACGCTCGTAACGGTCATCCTGCCGCTCTCGCTGCGCGGCATGGTTGCCGGATCGTCGCTCATGTTCGCCCGTAGCCTCGGCGAATTTGGCGCAACGATCATCGTGGCGGGCAACATACCCGGCCTCACCCAGACGATTCCGCTCGCCATCTACGACTACGCCAGTTCACCGGCAGGCACCTCGATGGCCCTGTCACTCTGCCTGGTCTCGGTCGCCCTGTCGGTGTCGGTGCTCTTTTTGCATGAGGTGCTCGCTAAAAAGCTCGAACACGGAGGGTAGACGTGAAGCTCCGAATCGACATCGAAAAGCAGCAGGGCGACTTTTCCCTGAAGGTCAAGACGGAACTCTCCGGTGAGCGGGTCGGCATTTTCGGCGCATCAGGCAGCGGTAAATCAACACTAATCCACCTGATTTCCGGATTGACGAAGCCCGATAACGGACAGATTGAACTGGATGATGACTGCCTGTTCGACAGCACAAAAGGGATCGACCTGTCACCCGAAAAGCGGCGCATCGCCATCGTGTTCCAGCAGGCGACGCTCTTTCCACACCTCAGCGTAAAAGCAAATTTACTTTACGGTTACAAGCGCTGCAAGCCCTCAGAACGGCGTATCGGCCTCGACGCGGTCATGAAAGCGCTCAATCTTGAGCACCTCATCGAGCGCGGCGTCAACAAGCTCTCAGGCGGTGAAAAGCAGCGCGTGGCGCTCGGGCGGGCGGTGCTGGCCAATCCGCGCCTGCTCGTGATGGACGAGCCTCTCTCGGCGCTCGACGACTCGCTGCGCTACCAGATCATCCCTTACCTGCGCAGCGTCAGCGAAGAGTTCGGCATTCCGTGCCTGTTCATCTCGCACTCGCTCACCGAAATGCGCCTCATGACCGAGCAGGTGATGGTCATCAAACAGGGCCAACTCGATCAGATCACCACACCGAACAAACTCGCGCGAGCCAACATGGCGCTCAGCCCGCACGGCTACCTCAACCTCCTGCGTCTCAGTAACCCCACCATGAGCGGCTGGCTCCACCACTACCCATGGGGCAATCAGGAGCTGATCATTTCCGACGGACGCAAAGAGGGTGCGTCACTCTTCGAGCTATCGTCGCGCGACATCATCCTCTTCAAAAATCACCCCGAAGCCATCAGCGCCCGCAACCTGCTTGAATGCGAAGTGATGGAACTCTTCGAAGCTCAGGGAAGGACCGGCGTGGTACTCAACTCCGACGGCAAAACCCTCGTAGCCGAAATAGTCCGCTCCGCCGCCGAAGAGCTGGGGATCACCCCCGGCACGACGGTTTTTGCTGCGATCAAAGCCTCGGCGTTTCGGAGGTTGGGGTGAACAATCAACCGCTTGCTTATTTTTGGGGAATCAGCCTTAGCAGGAAAGTTAAAATCCGATGCTCACCCGCACGACTTGTCGTCGTATTCAGCCTCCGACTCGTCGCCATCCTGTGTCGAAACACAGCAGTTCGGGCCCTGAATCCAGCGGCAGGTCGGATGGGCGAGCCAGGTTCCCACAACAGGGGCAGTCAGGTAAAGCCAGATCGATGATAGATTGCCGGAGACCAGCGCCGGGGCAAGCGAGCGGGCGGGGTTCATCGAGGCACCTGTGAGCGGGCCGCCGACCAGCGCTTCCAGCGCAATCGTGCCGCCAACGGCTACGCCCGCCATGATGCCCTTCTCCATGTGGCCAGTGGAAACGTTGAGGATCACGAACATCAGCACAAACGAAAGCAGCACCTCGACGATGAATGCGCGAGCCAGATCGATTCCCGGCAACGTAGATCCCAGCGTGGCGCTCTCCGGAAAAAGCAGGCGCAATGAGGCGGCAGCGGCAAGAGCCCCGATAAGCTGACTGCCGATGTACCCCGGAATGTTTCGCTTGTCCAGACGGCCTGCAAAAACGAAGCCGAGTGTCACCGCAGGGTTCAGATGTGCACCGGAAACGTTCCCGACCGAGTAGATCATGGCCATCACCACCAGCCCGAAAACAGTGGAAACTCCCAAATGCCCGAGCGCCCCCCCGAAACTCTCGTTGACCACAATGGCTCCGCAGCCGGCGAACACCAGCGCGAAGGTTCCGATTGCTTCAGCGATGTAGCGATTATTTTTCATATGCCGCTCTTAACTTCTTTAAGGAGATTATGTGAGCATCAGCGATCAACCCGAGTTCTTTTGTCAAAGTAAGCAAATCGGTTCGCGCAGACTTGACTGATATTTATGTTACCGCTCAACCGCCCATTTTTCTAACAAGCCTCAAAGTTTTACTACTTTTTAACAAAAAAATGAGCGACACTATTCGCCTTCAGCAACCAACGCCAGCCTTGCCATGAACATAAGTGCACGCAACATCTTCAAGGGAATTATCTCATCGATTGCCAGAGGTGCGGTCAATGCTGAAGTGACCATCGCTCTTGCCAGCGGTGCTTCGATCGTTTCGAACGTCACGCTCGGCGCTGTCGAGCGGCTCAGCCTCAAGGAGGGCATGGAAGCCAACGCCATCGTCAAGGCAAGCAACATCATCCTCGGCACTGACCTGCACGATGGGAAGGTGAGTGCCCGGAACATACTCTGCGGGACTGTAACCCGTGTAATTAACGGGCCGGTCAGTTGCGAAGTTACTCTTGAGATCGGCGGCGGCGACGTGCTGTCGGCAATTATCACGCACGGCAGCTCAATGAGTTTGGGACTGGCCGAAGAAAGCCACGCCTGCGCCATTTTCAAGGCTTCCAGCGTGATCATCGGCGTAGAGTGAACAGCAAGTTCTACCTCCCCTGAGATCTTATCAATCTTTGACCTGCATGTCCGGTAAAGACCTGTTGGCCATTTTTTTTACTTTACAGAAGTCGCTGATCGTCCAAACTCAACTTCACCACTATGGCCAACTCTGGAAAGAAAGTCTGTTTCATAACCGGCGGATCCGGAAAGCTCGGTGCGGAGATTGCTCTGGCTGTTGCCGGGCAAGGGTATTCGATCTTCTTTACCTGGCAGCATTCAGAGGAAAAAGCCAAAGAGACCCTCGAAAAAATCCGCTGGGTCAGCCCAGAGTCACAGATGGTGCGATGTGATGTCTCGAAAGTGGAAAAAATCGAACAGGCATTTGAAACGTTCAGCAGCCACTTCGACCGGCTCGATCTGCTCATCACAAGCGCCTCGAACTTCTACCGCACCACCCTTCTCGAAGTAACGGAAACTGACTGGGACAATCTGGTCGATACCAACCTGAAAGGCACCTTCTTCACCATGCAAGCCGCCGCCCGGCTGATGCTGAAGCAGCCGTTCATGTCGCAAATCATCACCATGACCGACATTTCGGCCAACATGGTGTGGCGAAATTATGCCCCCTACACAGTCTCGAAGTCGGGCATCCAGCACCTAACGAAAATTTTTGCCCGGGAAACCGCGCCGAAGATTCTGGTCAACTCCATCGCACCGGGAGCCATCTCCGCCTACCCCACCCGGGCAGAAGAGCCGGAGGCCAATCTGATCGAAAAGATTCCGTTGGAGCGGTTCGGCGACCCGATGGAGATCGTCGGCACGGTCCGCTTCCTGATGGAAAGCGAGTACATCACCGGCCAAGTCATCAACGTGGACGGTGGCCGGTTGCTCTATTAATGAATATTGACCTGCCAAGATCGACAAGAAACCGTTAAGGGTCGGTTCGCAAACAGCAGCCACGCAGAAATAGCCCCCACGCTCATTCATTCACAAGCAGCATAAATCCGGCACGCTCCATTATGGACTTTTCGGAAGCCTGTAAATGGGAACCAGCCAGCCGTTGCATCTGTTATTTTTTCTATATTCAGGCAAGAACAGACTCGCTCAACCAGACCCCACAACCTCCCATGGAACAGCAGATACCGGTCAACACCATGCCACAGGATCAGCCTGAAAAAAGCCCATCCGCTTTCGAGGAACTTCCCGAACCGATCAGGGAGATCGGTCAGATGGCCTCCGAAGCGTTCAACGAGTTCAAGCAGAGCGAAACGTACGAACAGATTCTTGATGCCAAGGAGAAGGCACACAATTACATTACCGACAATCCGGTAAAATCCTTTTTCTATGCCCTCGGCGCAGGAACCGTTCTGGGCTTCATTCTGAAAAGGAACAAATAGTGAACCGCCATCGCATGGAACCACAGCAGAAAAATCAAGACCAGAAGCAAGCACAGAGCCGCAAGGGCATGCCGGGGCTGATCGAGGATACGATCACCTCGACCGTCGA
>DRSQ01000015.1 GCA_011372505.1 Chlorobaculum parvum
CGACGAGTTCGATAGCACTTTCGGGCAAGGTCTCGACGGCGATCACCTCCGGTTGGCCGCTCATCGCTGGAGATTTGAACGCACCCGGCTGAACTGTCAGCACGGCAACCGGGGTCTGCGGGCGCACCGTCCGGAGCATCTTGCCGTTGCAGCTCTCGACGACGTAGCCATCATCATCGAGGCCGACAACCCCGGAGAGCTGCGCCGACTGCATCGCGGCAGCGAGCCTCGGGGCCATATCCCAGCCATACGACGAGTGAAGCAGCACGACGGCGTCCGGCTGCTCGCGTTCGACGGCAGCGAGCACCAGCCGTTTGTGCGCCCCGGAGCTGAACTCGCCATACGTTTCGAGATCGGCAAGATAGAGCCGTCCGTCGAAGGCGGGAAGATCGTCCGCCAATCCGGCCAGCGCCATCGACACCTCCGCATCGAGCCGGGCGGCAAAGCCGAACAGCTCGGCGATTTCCGCGGCGAGCCGTCCATCGCGGCACTCGCCAACAAGCAGCAGCCTCATCGCGCACCTCCCTTACCGAGCACGGTTGTCTTCGTTTCAAAAATCTCAAGCACCTGCCTGGCAAGCGTTTCAACGTCGCCTTCAAGAATCACACCAGCCGATTTGCGCTCACGCGGGCGGAAATTTTCAGACGACACCTTCGGGGCTTCCAGTCCGGCCTCCGCCGGTTGCAGAACAGTCAGCTTTTTCCGCTTCGCCTTCATAATGCTCGGCAGATTCGGATAGCGCGGTGAGTTGAGACCCTGCTGGCAGGTGAGCAGCGCCGGAGCCTTCAGTTGGAGTGTGCAGCGCCGCCCGCCCTCGATTTCCCGCTCGACCGTCATCGTACCATCCTCCCACTCGAACGCAGTGATACCCGTCACGCAGGCGACGCCGAGCCGCTCGGCCATGAGGACACCGACCTGAGCGGAGCTGCGGTCTTCGGACTGCATTCCGGTGAAAACGAGATCGAAACCGCGTCCGGTGGCAAATCCGGCGATCATCGAAGCGATCTGCCACGGATCGCGCTCCGGAGCGTCGGCATCGTCGATGTGCACACCCTCGTCGCACCCCATCGAAAGCGCCTTGCGGATCGTCTCGACCACCCTCAGCGGGCCAACGGAAACCACCGTCACCTCCGCCTCGCCATCGAGCTGCTCCCTGAGCCGAACGGCCTGCTCGACTGCAAAGGTGTCGTACTCGTTCATCCGCCAGGCAAGCCCGGTTTCGTCGAACCAGGTGCCGGCCTCATTCGGCTCGAAGTGCCCAGCCATGTCAGGCACCTGTTTGATACAGACAAGAATATTCATGCGTTAGTACTCATAACTTTCAACAATCTGACAAGTGCAAGAAAATAAGTTCAAAGATTGGATTCTGCACATTATTCGTCTGCGATGCAGTTATGGCAACTTGATTGAAAGATTCTTAAATTACAGCAGGATGGGGCCGGAGCGGCTTCATCACTCTTTTTTATCCAATTTATCAGAAGTAAATCAGAGCGATATGGAGCAGCAAGAAACGGGGCAGAATATCCTTGACCCAATCGAACGGGCCAAACTCGGATTGAAGGTTTTCAACTTGCCCTACAGCCAGGCCGAAACCCTCATCGACGAGTACGTTCGAGGCAAAAACTACGACCAGGCAAGCATCGACTATTTCAAGGATCAGGTGGCTACCCAGATTCATATTCGCGAGAAGGGCGCCGACCTTCTGGTGACGGGTGGTGAAATTGTCAAGCTTGTTGCCGGTTCGATCATGAAAAACCTGCCGAAGAACGTCGATCGCAGCTGACCGGACTCCGGATTGTCTGTGGGTAACGTTTTGACTTTCTTTGTGGTTAGGTTATAGATAGCACGTAGTGGCATAGGAGGTTGCGTCCTTTTGCCGCCGGCGTTAAAGCATAACTGAAAAAGCAAGACACGATTCACCATGCATTTCGATCCGAATAAATTCACCGTCAAAGCGCAGGAAGCGCTCCAGGCGGCGGCTGTCATGGCGGGCAGCAAGCAGAACCAGCAGGTCGAGCCGGAACATCTGCTCAGCGTCATGCTTGGCGACAACGACAACATCGTCTGCCAGATTGCCCGGAAACTCGAAGCTCCCATCGAGATGCTGCTCGATGTTCTCGACCGGGAGATCGACCGAATTCCCAAAGTGACCGGTGCTTCGGCTTCCGGCCAGTACATTTCCGGTGATCTCGGCAAGGTGTTCGACGTGGCGCTCAAGGAGGCCGAACAGCTCAAGGACGAGTACATCAGCTCCGAGCACCTTTTCATCGCCATGAGCGAGGCGGGCGTCAAGGTCTCCAAGATTCTCAAGGACGCCGGTGTCGACCGCAAAGCCATTCTCAAGGTGTTGGCCTCTTTCCGTGGCTCGCAGCGAGTGACCAGCCAGACCGCCGAAGATCAGTACAACTCGCTCAAGAAATATTCCCGTAACCTGAACGACTTGGTGCGCAAGGGCAAGCTCGATCCGGTCATTGGCCGCGACGATGAAATCCGCCGTGTGCTCCAGATCCTGAGCCGCCGCACCAAGAACAATCCGGTGCTGATCGGCGAGCCGGGCGTCGGCAAGACGGCCATCGTCGAAGGCATCGCCCAGCGTATCGTGGGTGGCGACGTGCCGGAGAATCTCAAATCGAAACAGATCGCCGCGCTCGACATCGCTTCACTGGTGGCGGGCACCAAGTTCCGTGGTGAATTCGAGGAGCGTCTGAAAGCGCTGGTCAAGGAGGTGCAGGCCTCCGACGGTGAGGTGATTCTCTTCATCGACGAGCTGCATCTGCTGGTGGGCGCGGGTTCCGCCGAAGGTTCGATGGACGCGGCCAACATCCTCAAACCGGCGCTGGCTCGCGGTGAGCTGCGCTGCATTGGCGCGACCACGCTCGACGAGTACCGCAAGCATATCGAAAAGGACGCAGCGCTCGAACGGCGCTTTCAGACGGTCATCGTCGATCAGCCGAGCGTTGAGGATACGGTCTCGATCCTGCGTGGCCTGAAAGAGAAGTATGAAATCCACCACGGTGTGCGCATCAAGGATGCTGCCTTGGTGGCCGCCGCAGAGTTGTCGAACCGCTACATCGCCGACCGCTTCCTGCCAGACAAGGCGATCGATCTGATCGACGAAGCGTCGTCGAGACTGAGGCTCGAAATCGACAGCGAGCCGGAGGAGCTCGACCGCATCAACCGCGAACTTCGCCGCCTCGAAATCGAGCGCGAAGCCCTCAAGCGCGAACTCGAAGCCAGCGGCGGCTAATTGGCCAAATGGCAATTATCAATTTGGCGAGGCGATCGCAACTTCTGCGATCGCCTCTTCCGCTCGATTCTCCATTTCTAAAGCGCTTGAAGCTGCGCTTCCAGTAAAAGATTCCTTTCTTTTTATCGTCTAACTTCTTGAATCCGGCTCCATGCAATGTCCTCCGGGTTTTCAGACGGGAAAATCGTACATTACCGGCTGGTGTTGCATTGCAACTTGTTGCCGGTTTGGTTTTATTTGTCCAACGAAAAATATGTTGCCATGATGAAAAGGATTTTTTCGATGAGAGTGTTGATGATCGCGCTGGTAGCGCTTCTGACAGCCTGTAGCGCAAGTCGCGCCGGATGGGACCCGGCTGATAAGGCGAATGCGGAACGGACGATTGGGAAGTTCAAAAAGAACGCCCCTTCTCTTGAGCGCTTTTTTTCAAAGGCTTATGGTTATGTGGTTTTTCCGGATATCTACAAGGGCGGTTTTATGGTGATCGGTGGAGGGCATGGCAAAGGTGTTGTGTACAGGCAAGGTATGCCTATCGGCAGGTCAACGGTGACGCTGGTCAATGTGGGCCCACAGCTTGGTGGGCAGGCGTTTTCCGAGATTATTTTTTTCAAGGATCAGGCCGCACTTGCCAATTTTACGAAAGGTAATTTCGAGCTGAGTGCGCAGGCTGGCGTGGTGATTGTTCAGACGGGGATGGCTACCAATACCGATTATTCTGACGGCGTAGCCGTGTTTGCAATGCCGAATGCCGGCATCATGGGTGAGGCGACTATTGGCGGCCAAAAGTTTAGTTTCAAGCCCGGTCAATAAGCGTTTGCCGGTTTCGATAAGGTTTTTTCACTTTTTCAGCTTTTGTAATTCGATGAACTATGAAATCGTCGTGGGCCTTGAGGTTCACTGTCAGCTCAATACCGAAAGCAAGGCCTTCTGCGGCTGTTCCGCAACCTTCGGGCAGGCAGCCAATACCAACGTCTGCCCAGTCTGCTTGGCATTGCCCGGCGCGCTGCCGGTGCTGAACGCCCGCGTGGTGGAAGATGCTGTAAAGCTGGGGCTGGCAACCAACTGTACCATCGCCCGCCACTCGATTATGGCGCGCAAGAACTACTTCTACCCCGATCTTCCAAAAGGCTATCAGATTTCGCAGTTCGAGGAGCCGATCTGCTCGGAGGGGATGATTCATGTCGAGCTCGACGAGGGGCGCAAAGATGTTCGCTTGGTGAGGATTCATATCGAGGAGGACGCTGGCAAGTCGATCCATGACATCGGCGACGACACCTTCATCGACGTGAACCGTTGCGGCGTGCCGCTGCTGGAGATCGTAAGCTACCCCGACATGCGCACGCCGAAAGAGGCATCGGCCTACCTGCAGAAGCTGCGCCAGATCGTCAAGTATCTCGGCATCTCCGACGGCAATATGGAGGAGGGTAGTCTTCGCTGCGACGCCAACGTGTCGGTCAGGCCGGTCGGCGCGACCGAGTACGGCACCCGCACCGAGATCAAAAATATGAACTCGTTCCGCAACGTCGAGCGCGCCATCGAGTACGAAGCCAAACGCCACATCGAGGTGATCGAGGGCGGCGGCACGATTTTTCAGGAGACCCGGCTGTGGGATGCCGACAAGCTCGAAACCCGCTCGATGCGCGGTAAGGAGAACGCCCACGACTACCGATACTTCCCCGATCCGGACCTGGTGCCGGTGCTGGTCGATGACGGCATGATGCACCGGATGCGCGAGGAGTTGCCGGAGTTTCCGGAGGATCGCTCGGCGCGCTTCGTCTCGGAGTTCGGCATTCCGGAGTACGATGCCGGGGTGCTCACCGTGGAGCGTGAAATCGCCGACTACTTCGAGGCGAC
>DRSQ01000016.1 GCA_011372505.1 Chlorobaculum parvum
GATGAGGTTCTGCACGCCGGGGCCGATCTGCTGGGCGGTGTCCTTGCCCATCTCGGCGGCGTAGCCGAACAGTTCGAGAGGATTGCTGAACACCATCCGGCGCACCTCTTCAGGACGCGACAGCACCTTCACGGTTCCCTCTTTGGCAAGCGTGGCCTGGCAAGCCATGCGGCCGCCAGCGGCGATCTGGCGCGGCGAAAGGAATGCCTTTTCGACATCCGTCAGCGGGCCGAGGCAGTCCGCGCCCTCCTGAACGGTAATGTAGCAAGCCTGGCAAAGACCGTGCCCGCCACAAACATAGCCGACGTGACTGTGATTAAGCCTGGCTGCCTTACCGACGGTTTCACCGACGGACGCCTGGGCCGTTTTGTCGTTGATAATGAGATTCATTGCTGTGGTGGTTAATCGTTTGAGTGCAATGCCCTTGCACTTCGCCATCACCATACAACAGGGCGTCAGAAAGGATATGGCTCATGCAGGGAGGTTATGAGAGGAATGTACGGAAAAAAATCGATCCGCGATGCAAACATCCTGTGTCGTGGCGAGCTACTTTTCTGCGAAATCGGATGACCACCCTTCAATGGTTGCCACCGCTCAAGGAAAGAGGAAATGGACGAAGTGGACTGAGCGGACGATTGTAAGAAATGGACAGACACGGACAATGCAAGAGAAAAGACAGCAGCTTGTCACTTGTCACTCGATTGTTCGATTCCGATGCCGATCCCGAAATCGCGAACCGAAATGGGGGTCAGGTTGCAGAGGCGGTTTGCTCTCCAATCCTGCCAGGGCGAACTCGCAGGTTCGCCCCTACAAAATTATGTCTCTGCATTGTCAACTGTCAACTGTTTTCATCCTCCCCATATAATAATCCTCCCGCCTGCTCATCGCAGCTCGGAGTTCGTCGCTTTCATCGTCGTAACCCATGAGGTGCAGGGCGGAGTGGATTGTGACGCGGAGCAGTTCGTCCTCGAAGCTCACGCCGAATCGGTGGGCGTTGGACTCGATCACATCAAGCGAGATGTAGAACTCCCCTTCAACCTCCGAGCCTTCGTTGTAGCGGAAGGTGATGGTGTCGGTGGCGTAGTCGTGGGCGAGGAAGTCGCGGTTGATGCGGCGGATCATCTTGTTGCCGCAGTAGATCGCTTCGACCGAGCCGACCGTGCCCCCCTCCTCGCCGATAACCAGTTGGATGGCTTCGGCGAGTCGAGCTTCGTCAATCTCGCGCTTCGTCGTGTTGAAGATTTGCAGCGGCATGGCTTTTCGATGCCGACGCCTTGAGCATGGCGTCGATCTGCTTGAGGTTGTTGCGATGCACGCGGATGGTGAGCAGGACATCCTCATCGACGTGCTTTTTGTCGATCACCTCGGCGTGGTCGTAAAGGTAGCCGATCAGCTTGTAGTTTGACACATGCGTGCGCACCTTGCGCTGCTTGTAGTCGCGGGCGACGTGGTTGGCGATGCTCTCCTTGAGGGCTGACAGGTTCAGGCCGCGTTGCGCGGAGATGAACACCGCGTCGGGATATTTGCCGCGCAGGCCGGTCAGCACCGCCGGGTCTTCGAGCGCGTCGATCTTGTTGAACACCTCAATGATGTGGTCGTGCCTGACGCCGATCTCCTTGAGCGTTTCGCGCACCACCTGCATGTGATCCTCGAAGGCCGGGTGGCTTACGTCAATCACGTGCAGTAAAAAGTCGGCCTGAAGCACCTCGTCGAGCGTGGACTTGAAACTCTCGACCAGTGAGTGAGGCAGCTTGCGGATGAACCCAACCGTGTCGGAAAGCAGCACCAGCTTGTTGATCCGGAGCTGGAGCCGCCGGGTTTTAGTGTCAAGCGTCGCGAACAGCCTGTCTTCGGCGTAGGCTGCGGCCTCGGGACAGAGCGCGTTCATCAGCGTCGATTTGCCCGCGTTGGTGTAGCCCACGAGAGCCACGCGCGGCACGGTAGCGCGGCCACGGGTCTGGGTGTCGTGCTGGAGCGACATGGCGCGCAGCTTCTTTTTGAGCGATGAGATGCGGTTGCGCACCAGTCGCCGGTCGGTCTCGATCTGCGTTTCGCCCGGTCCCTTGGTGCCGATACCACCCTTCTGCTTCGACAGGTGCGTCCACGCGCCTGAGAGGCGTGGCAGCAGGTATTCGAGCTGCGCCAGCTCCACCTGCGTGCGGGCCTGAGACGATTTTGCGCGAATAGCGAAGATTTGCAAAATGAGGCCCGTACGGTCGATCACCTTGCACTTGAGGATGCGTTCGAGGTTACGCACCTGCACCGGCGTGAGGTCATCGTCGAAGATGACGATGTCGATCGACTCCGTCTCGACCAGCGCGGCCAGCTCCTCGGCCTTGCCGCTGCCGATGCATGTGGCGGTGTCGAGCTGCTTCTTCTCCTGAATGATGGTGCTGACCACGTCGGCTCCCGCCGTATCGGCAAGAAACGCCAGTTCGTCGAGGTACTCTTCGACAAGGTGTCGCGGTATATCGGGCGAGGAGGTGATGCCAACAAGCACGGCACGCTCTCTCGGTTCAGCGGATGGAATGAGTATCAAATGGATTGTCTCGCGGTAAAAGTTCTTTGCCACATCCGGCTCGCCTCGTGCGATGACGACCGCCGTGTGGGCTTGCTATATTTAAGCTGTTAGGTTATTTTGCCGTCACGTTATGATAACGTATTCCGTCCTCAGAAAGTTACATATTTTCAGCTCTCCGGCATAGAAATCGATGCAGGACGAATGCGCCGTTTTTCCATGACCGGCAGACAGACAACAGTATGCGAACAGGCAAAACCAGCGGTAAGATTTTTATGAACTACAGCTACAACGGACAGACAGTACTTCACGATGCAGACGAGCCGCTGTCGCTCCCGAACGCCTACGACTACTGCCGCCAGATCGCCAAACACCACGCCAAGACCTTTTACCTCGCCACGAAGTTTCTGCCCAAACGCCAGCAGAATCCGATCTTCGCCATGTATGCGCTGTTGCGCACGGTGGATGATCTGGTCGATCTGGCCGAGGACAAGCTGAGCAACGGCCAGCTCACGCGCGAGGAGCTCAACGATTCGATTGAGGATTGGAAGACGCGCCTCCGCGCCTGC
>DRSQ01000017.1 GCA_011372505.1 Chlorobaculum parvum
CCGACATACAGTGTGACGAAAATTGTGACGATAATAAAGAGTATTTCAGCGCGAGAAGTGTTTCGACGTTGTCCGCAGGTGAAAAAACAACTTTGGGGTGGTGAACTGTGGACGGATGGCTATTATGCAAGCACGGTGAGCAAACATGGTAATGAGGAAGTAATAAGCAAATATGTGAAAGAGCGGGGGAGTGAATATCAGAAAATATACAGTAATTATCAATTATCTCTGTTCTGACATGGAGAGATCTTCAATACCCCGCTGCTTGCGGCGGGGTTCTTTATTCGCTGGCTGTTGTCGCCAAGCTTGCCGGAAAGCACGGGGGAGGTGATCGTGCTCATGGCATGACGCCAATTTTCAGCAGCAACGGCAGGTGGTCGGAGTAGCCGCCCTTGAATTTTCCATGCTGATAGGTCGCGTAGAGCGTTTTTCCGGGATGGTTGAACATTTCGGGAAGAGAGAAAACCCGGAACGAATTGCTGTCGATCCGCAGCTGCTTGCCGTCGAGCAGCGCTGGCGAAACCAGCATCTGGTCGATTCGTCTCCAGTGTTTTCGGTAGTAATAGGTTCCGGGTGTTTTGGTGTCGTTCCAGCAATTGTAGAGCAGCCGGTTGCCGCCGGAGTGCCGGACTTTCCGCTTGTTGAACGAGGAGCCAAGAAGCCTGAGCGAGCGGTCAGCCGGCGTGTCGTTGAAATCGCCCATTACGATGATTTTCGCCATCGAATGCCGGGTCACGAGACTATCGACGATGTGGCGGGCGACTTTAGCGGCGGCAATGCGTTTTGGTTCACTCCACTTGGCATCGAACGAACGTGAAGGCCAGTGGTTCAGTACGACGGTAAATGGATGGCCAGATGCCAAGAAGCCGGCGGCAATGACATACCGGGTTCCTCTTCCGTTATCGAGCGTTACCCGATAAGGCTTTGAGCTGGTGAACGTTACTGTGTGCGGATTCCACGCCAGACCTATGTCAATACCTCTTGGATCGGGGCTTTCGTGATAATTGATCCTGTACCGGGCATGGTCAATGGACTTGAGGGTTCCCTCAAAAACCTGGCGGTTTTCTGTTTCGGCAAATGCTATAATGTCAGGGTAGTGTCCGTATTCCCGCTTTTGTTCAATCGCTCGAAGTACCTGTTCAATGCGCAGCCGCTTCAGAAGCAGCTTTTTGTTAGTCCAGTGCCTTGTGCCCCCTGGTGTGAACTCCCGGTCATTTACATGTTTGTCGTCCTTTGTATCAAAAAGGTTCTCGACGTTCCACCACATTATGATGACTGGTTTTGGGCGTTCTTTGCTCATTCCATTGTATGACGGAGCAATTAGCCAAACTAACAGTAATAAGGAAAATGTGATTTTGCCAGAGGGGTTTTTCAGCATCTTGGGCCTATTGCTTGTGAATTACGGGTAAGGATTATTATTGTAAGTTTAACAATAATAGGTTTCTACATTTATCATGTTAGTGGCTCTGTATTATTGAACCAAAAATCAACAATTTTATGAAGCGTTTTGTGCTCAGTAGTCTTGCTGTATTTATGATGGCTCTTCCCATATCGGGGAGTGGAGAGGAGCTTCAATCAGGCGCCGCGTCAAAGGAGACTACTGCCAGATTGATCGCTGATGCTGACAACGGAGAGTATCTCACGGCAATCAAGTTCTACCACGGGCAGGGGGTAGAGCGTGACTATGCCGAGGCCATGAAATGGTTTAAACGATCAGCCGAGAAAGGCAATGACAAGGCGGAGTATGCTGTAGGATACATGTACGACAAGGGGGTCGGAGTAGAGCAGGATTATGTCGAGGCGATGAAATGGTACAAGCTTGCCGCTGCAAAAGGTAACGACAATGCTCAAAACCAGATCGGTTACCTGTACCAGCATGGATGGGGCGTACCGACTGACTATGCTGAAGCGATGAAGTGGTTCCGGTTATCGGCTGCCAAAGGGAACTATGCTGGTGAAAGTAATATCGGAGTTTTGTACGAGCGCGCTCAGGGCGTCGAGCAGGACTATGCCGAAGCAATGAAATGGTATCGCATATCGGCTGCCAAAGGCAATGGCGAAGCTGAGCTAAATATCGGCAACTTATATCACCATGGTTTTGGCGTGAAACGCGATCTTAATGAAGCCATGATATGGTATCGTTCAGCCGCGGCCAAAGGTAATGAAGAGGCTACCCAAAAGCTTAGCGTTCTGAATGGGGACAGTGTGCATGAATCACATCATGAGTAATCGGGATTTTTTTTAGAATTCAAATGCTGGTAGATATCGGGGCTAATCCGCCGTTGTTTTGGAGCCCGATTTTGATTCCAGGCTGAGAAGGTAAGGGCTTACAGGGGCGGGCAAGTCTTGTTCCGTGAAGTTTTTTCTTTACGTTTTAGCGTGCGATACGTAAATTAATCAGGAATTTTTGATCACCTTGACCCGGACAACCGGCTGTTTACAGGAGTATGACCAACAAGTTCGATTTTAAGGCGCAGGCCAGGGATATTCTCGAGGAGACGCTCGACATGGAGGCGGTCGTCTATCTTGGCAAGATTTCCGATGAGATGCAGCAGATTTTTGTCGGAAATCCCATGCCTTCCTTTGCGGATGTCGCTCGAATTGTGACCGACTATTTTACCAGCGATGGCCGTCCGGCCGAGTTTATCGAGGATTGGCTTCGCACCGCTGATGAGCATAGCAAATCGCGAGGTCTTGATGAAGTCGATCGTCCCAAGGCGATTCTTTCGGATCTCGGTGTTTTCAGGTTTATGTGGTTCCTGAAAGAGCGGGGCTTGACCGAAGAGCAGATCAATATCGTGCTAACCGGTGCAGTGCAGCAGGCGACCGGTAGCCAGCAGGCAGAGTGACTGTTATCGAGGCCGGTTGGTTCGAGCTGGTACTTTTCCATATCTAATCCAATTCAAGAAGTAATTGACATCCATGAATAAAGTTACCATGCTTCATGAGGGCAAGGCCAAGAAGGTCTGGCAGACCGATGACCCTGACCTCATCATACAGGAGTTCAAGGACGACGCGACCGCCTTTAACAACAAGAAGAAAGGCTCCATTGCTGACAAAGGTGTAACCAACAATGCCATCGCCAGCCGCCTGTTCACCATGCTTGGCGAAAATGGTATTCCGACTCACTTCGTCAGCAAGCTCAACGACCGTGACATGCTGTGCAAGAAGCTCGATATCATCATGGTCGAGGTGGTTACGCGTAACGTAGCCGCTGGTTCGCTCGTCAGGCGCTACGGCTTCACTGAGGGCGCGGTATTGAAGCAGCCGATCGTCGAGCTTTATCTGAAAGATGACGATCTCGACGATCCGCTCATGAACGAGGCGCACGCCGTGGAGCTCGGTCTGGCGACCCACGAGGAGCTGGCGCTGCTCAAGGAGCTGGCCGAGAAGATCAATAGCCTGCTTGTGGCGTGGTTCGCCGAGCGCAAGTTGCGGCTTGTCGATTTTAAACTCGAGTTCGGTCGCCACAAGGGTGAAATCTTCCTCGGCGATGAAATCAGCCCCGATACCTGCCGTTTCTGGGATGCCGAGTCGGGCGAAAAGCTCGACAAGGATCGCTTCAGGCTCGATCTCGGCGGTGTGGAAGACGCCTATTCAGAAGTCAAAAAACGGGTGCTGGAACAGTAAACAGTCGATTCCGGGAACCCTTTTTCATGCTTGACAACTTTGTCGCTTACCTTCAGCAGGCCGATCCGTCAACGGTCTATATAGCGCTGTTTTTTTCGGCCTATTTCGAGAACGTCATTCCCCCGGTTCCGGGGGACGTTCCCATCGCCCTTGCCGGATACCTGCTTACCTTCAAGACCATCACCTTTTCCGTTGCCCTGTTCTGGTCAACCTTCGGCTCGGTGACCGGTTTCATGACCATCTTCATGCTCAGCCGTTTTCTTGGCCTTAAGCTCTATGCGGCTGGCGAAAGCGAGGTGCATCACAAGTTCGCTCGCAGCGTTCACAAGCTTTTCCCTCCTTCCGAAATGGAGGCTGTGCGCCAGAAGTTTTCGGGCCATGCCTATCTGTCTGTCCTTGTGAACCGCTTCCTTTTCGGGTCGAGGGCGGTCATCTGCATCATGGCCGGGATGCTGCATCTGAAGATAGCGCGGGTTTTTGGTGCTGCCCTGGTGAGCGCGCTGCTCTGGAACTCCCTGTTAATCTATAGTGGTTTTGTGCTCGGCAGCAACTGGGATCAGATTGGCCACTACGGTATGCTGTACAGTGCGCCGTTCACGGTGTTGTTCGCGGGACTGATCATCTGGGCGGTCGTGAAGTATCTCAAAAAAAGAAAAGAGCATGCTGCCGGGTCGTGACTTGGTAAATTAGGCCTCTGCGTGTAACTTTACAGCTTTCCGGCAGGCGGTTTCGCGCCGCTTTGCTCACTGTTTTCGTAGTAATTTTCAGCCATCATTCATCCATCGATTCCATCATGGCACAACATCTGAAGCCTTATCCTGCGGAGAAAAAAGGCAAGCACTTGCAGCTTTCAACTATCGATGAACTCAAGGATATGGCCCGTCAGGTGCGCCGTGACGTGGTTCGTATGCTGGCCAAAGCCAATTCGGGACATACCGGTGGTTCGCTCGGCATGGCCGATATTTTTACGGCGCTCTACTTCAAAATTTTGCAGCACCATCCCCATCAGTTCGGCGAAGGTCAAGACCACGACATGCTGTTCCTCTCGAACGGTCATATCGCGCCGGTCTGGTACAGCGTGCTGGCCCGCTCGGGATACTTCTCGCTCGACGAGCTGAACTACCTGCGCGAGATCAACTCCTACCTGCAAGGCCATCCGACCTGCGAGTCGCAGCTTCCGGGCATCAATATCGCCTCCGGATCGCTCGGCCAGGGGCTGTCGGCGGCTGTCGGCGCGGCGCTCGGATTGCGCATGGACGGCAAAACGGGCGAAGTGTTCTGCCTGATGGGCGACGGCGAGTGCCAGGAGGGGCAGATATGGGAGGCCGCGATGAGCGCCGCCCACTACAAGCTCGGCAACCTGATCGGCATCGTCGATTACAACAACCAGCAGATCGACGGCGAGGTGTGCGACGTGATGGAGATCGAGCCGTTCGCCGACAAATGGCGTGCATTCGGCTGGGATGTGCTCTCCTGCGACGGCAACGACATCGAGCATTTCATCGACACGCTCGAATATCTCCGCAAGGACACAGGCCGTACCAAACCTGTCGTCGTGTTGGCCAAGACGCTGATGGGCAAGGGCGTGCCGTTCTTCGAGGGGACGATGTCCGACAAGTCCAACTGGCACGGCAAACCGCCATCCAAAGAGGATGAGGCGAAAGCGCTGGAGATTCTCGGCGTGACCATGTTCGGCGACTTTTAAGCCCATCCGGTCAGAGTGCAGATTCAGGCGGGCAGATACCGGGGGCGCAAGATCAGGCATCTGCCTTCGCGCGACATCCGGCCTTGCAGCAGCCGGGTCAAGAAGTCGCTCTTCGACACGCTCGCGGCGCGGATCGATTTCGAGGGCATCGAGGTGCTCGACCTTTTCGCCGGTTTCGGCAACCTCGGCTTCGAAGCGCTGAGCCGTGGCGCGAAGAGTGCCTGCTTTGTCGAGCAGAACCGCAAGGCGCTCGACACGATGAAGCAGACGGCCTCCGACATTGGCGTGCAGTCACTTGCGCGGTTCGTCATGGCTGATGTTTCAGCGTTTCTGAAGCGCGAGCAGGGGCCGTTCGATCTGGTGTTCTGCGATCCACCCTACCGCTGGGAGGATTACGAGCTGCTCATCCGCCCGATTCTCGACACCGGCCTGCTCGCTGCCGGGGGGCTGCTGTTGATCGAGCACTATTCGAGCCACGATTTTTCGCAATCGCGCGGCTATCTGTTCCACAAGGATTACGGCACGACGCGAGTCTCATTTTTTACCCCCGAACCGTGACTTCATGAAGAGGAAAGCGATCTATCCGGGAACCTTCGATCCCTTCACCAACGGGCATCTCGATGTGCTCGAACGGGCGCTCAATATCTTCGACCACGTCGATGTGGTGCTGGCCGAGAACAGCCAGAAGCAGACGCTCTTTTCGCTCGACGAGCGGCTCGAGATGGTCGGCGAGGTGGTGCGCGAGTTCCCGAACGTGAACGTCGAGGTGCTCCACGAGGGGCTGCTGGCCGATTACGCCCGGCAGGCCGGAGCCAAAGCCATCGTCAGGGGAGTGCGGCAGGTCAAGGATTTCGAGTACGAGTTCCAGATGTCGCTCCTCAACCGCCACCTCAACTCCGAGGTGACCACGGTGTTCTTGATGCCGAATGTCAAATACACCTACATCGCCTCGTCGATCATCCGCGAGGTGTCGATGCTGGGCGGCGATGTCAGCAAGTTTGTCCACCCGTTCGTGCTTGACCGCCTGAATCAGAAGCGGGCCGAACGCGAAGGGCAGTCATAAAAATCCGATTACCAAACGCAACCACAACCATTACCATACCATGAGCGCAGAGAGCTATGAACAATACCTGAGCCGCAGAGTGCGGAGCATGAAGGAGTCGCAGACGATGCGTATTACCGGCCTTGCCAAAAAGATGAAGGCGGAAGGGAAGGATGTAGTAAGTCTTTCAGCGGGCGAGCCCGATTTCCCGACTCCGGAGAACGTCTGCGAGGCGGGCATCGAGGCGATTCGCTCCGGTTTCACCCGCTACACGGCCAATGCCGGAATTCCCGAGCTGAAAAAAGCTATCCGTGGAAAGCTGTCGCGTGAGAACGGTCTGGAGTTCGCCGCCGACGAGATCATCGTCAGCACAGGCGGCAAGCAGACTCTGGCTAATACCTTTCTAGCGCTCTGCGATGAGGGCGACGAGGTGATCGTACCCGCGCCTTTCTGGGTGAGCTTTCCGGAGATGGCGCGCCTTGCCGGAGCTACGCCGGTGATCGTCGAAACCTCGATCGAGACCGGCTACAAGATGACTCCGGAGCAGCTCGAAGCGGCCATCACGCCAAACACCAAGGTGCTCGTGCTGAACTCGCCCTCCAACCCCTCCGGCGCGGTGTACAACGAAGCCGAGGTGCGGGCCTTGATGAAGGTTCTCGAAGGAAGGGAGATTTTCGTGCTCTCCGACGAGATGTACGACCGGATCGTGTACGGTGACGTGAAGCCCTTCTCTCCGGCGCGGATCGAACAGATGAGGCCGTGGGTGATTGTGAGCAACGGCACCTCTAAAACCTACTCGATGACCGGCTGGCGGATCGGCTACCTGGCCGCGCCGAAGTGGATCATCGCCGCCTGTGGCAAGATTCAGTCGCAGACCACATCCAACGCGAACTCCATCGCGCAGAAGGCCGCCGTGGCTGCACTCGACGGTGACCAGACTATCGTCGAAGAGCGCCGTGCCGAGTTCGAGAAGCGCCGCGACTTCATGTTCCGCGAGCTGAACACCATTCCCGGCATCGAATGCACGCTTCCGGAGGGCGCGTTCTACATCTTTCCGTCGATCAAGGGGGTGCTTGGAAAAACCTTTGGCGGCCAGGTGATGCAGAACTCGACCGACGTGGCGGAGTACCTGCTCGCAGAGCACTACGTGGCCACCGTGCCGGGCGATGCATTCGGCGCGCCGGAGAACCTGCGCCTGTCGTACGCGGCCTCCATCGAGGAGCTGACCGAGGCGGTCAGTCGCATCAGAAAAGCGTTCGGCTAAGCGCAGCCCATGCTGAAAGTTCGCCGGAGTCGGGCCTGGACCCGATGGTTCGGATGGTATTCGCGGCGCCAGTTCCGGCGGCATTTCAACTCGCTGAGAGTGCAGATGCCGCCCGGTCTGCCGGAGATGAGTCTCGACATTCCGGTCATCTTTTACGGCAATCACGCCTACTGGTGGGATGGCTTCTGGTCGCAGCTCTGTACGGAGCTGTATTTCCGGCAGAACCTCTACATCATCATCGAGTATCCGCAGCTTCTGAAGCACCGGTTCTTCACCCGGCTCGGGGCCTTCTCCATCGACCGCCCCAATGCGCGCAGCGCCATCGCAACGCTCGATTACGCCGCCGAGCGCCTCTTGTCGCCATCCGCTCGCCAGAACGCGCTCTGGATTTTTCCGCAGGGTAAAATCGAGCATGTCGATAAACGTCCCATTCGGTTTTTCAGGGGAACGGCAGGCATTGCGGATCGCGTTCTGAAAAAGAGAGAATCGATCTATCTTGTTTCAGTTGTCAGCCGTATTGAATATCTTGAAGAACAAAGGCCAGAACTTTTCCTGTCTTTCGGGTCGCCAGAAGTGCTCGGGAGAGCGCAGTGGCAGGGCCTCGATGCCCTGACCGCCTCGATGCAGAGTGCGACCGAATCCCATCTCGACACGGTGAAGCAAGCGGTGATCGAGCGCCGTCTCGACGGCTTCGATACACTCATCCGGGGATCGGCGTCGGTCAACCGGCGCGTCGAGGCGTTCCGTGCGCTGCTGGCGGGCGGAGGTCGCGCAGGAACGTGAGGTTTGAACAACATAAATATCGCCGGTTCACCAGAACGGGGAGCGGCAATGATGATCAGGACAATCGTGTATGAGTACGGTTCTATGCAGTTGCCTGCTTGGCGATAACGCCAGGATCAGGCTCAAGCTTTCGAAGATATTGTATGAAGAGACCGCCGATCTCTATTCGGAGGAGTCGAGCGAGGAGTCCGTTGAGGTTTGCGAGGTCGAGCTGAAGGGGTGCCGCCGGGAGTTTTACCTCAACCAGAGCGGCGCGGAGATCTCCATCGGCCTGCCGGTGATTCTTGAAGCCGACGGCGGTTTCGATTTCGGCATGGTCTATTCGATGGGCCGGATCGCCCGACGCAAGCTTGAGCTCAAGGGATTAACGGAAAAAATAGATGAACTATCTGCTGTCATCCGCCATGCCAGTGAGGAGGATGTGGCTTCATTTTCGGAGATTCGCAAACGCGAACCGGAAATCAGGGCGGCCTGCCACGACCGGATCGAACGCCACCGGCTCGACATGAAGCTGGTCGATATCGATCTCCGTCTCGATCAGCAGAAGCTCTCGGTCTATTACACCGCCACGCATCGCGTCGATTTCCGCGGGCTGGTGCGCGACCTTGCCGGTGAGTTCAAGGCGCGGATTCAGATGGTGCAGATCACCACGCGCGAAGAGGCGCGGCGCACCAACAGCCAAGGATCGTGCGGCTGCTCGCTCTGTTGCTCGACCTGGATGCAGAAGATTCACTCGAACCCGTTTGCCGAAAAGCCTCAGAACTTCGATGCCTCGAACGGTGACAGCCATTCGTTCAACACTATCGGCCTGTGCAATCGACCCAAGTGCTGCCTCGGCTTCTCGAAAAGCAACGGTAGCGGCAGGAACGGCTTGGGGCGAGGCAACGGCTGGCCGACTGTTGGCACCATCTTTGCGGTGCGCGATGGCAATGCCGTGGTCGAGGGGGTCGATCCGCAGCGGCAATGCGTCTGGGTTCGCTACGAGAGCAGTGGGCAGAAGCGCCGCCTGTCGCTCGACCAGTACAACAAGATGGCGGGCAGACGGCAGGGCTGAGAGGCCTGAACCATTTTCCAAGAGCCTGTCTTAAAGGCAAAACAAAGAGTCTTTTGTTTTTTGCTTTTCCTGCTTTTTCAACGGGGGGGCGGGTTTTCCAACCCGCCATTGAAATGGCGGACAAGAATGTCCGCCCTCCGTTAGGCAACAGACGCTTTTGAGACAGCCTCAAGTGATTTTATCATCATTGAACGACTTGCGTTACCCATGACTCACACGTATAAAAGGACTCTCGTCACCACCGCTCTTCCGTACGCCAACGGCCCGGTGCACCTCGGCCACCTCGCCGGGGTCTATCTGCCTGCCGATATTTACGTGCGCTACAAACGACTCTGCGGTCACGACGTGATTCACATCGGCGGCTCGGACGAGCACGGCGTGCCAATCACCATCACTGCCGACAAGGAGGGCATTTCGCCACAGGATGTGGTGGATCGCTACCACAAGATGAACGCCGATGCGTTCGCAAAGTGCGGTATCTCCTTCGATTACTACGGTCGCACCAGCGGCCCGGTGCACCACGAGACCGCCCGCGAGTTTTTCTCTGAAATCGAGCAGAAGGGGATTTTCGTCAAGAAAACCGAGAAGCAGTTTTTCGATCCGAAGGCGAACCGCTTTCTCTCCGACCGCTACATCACCGGCACCTGCCCGGTCTGCAAAGCGCCCGGCGCGAACGGCGACCAGTGCGAGC
>DRSQ01000018.1 GCA_011372505.1 Chlorobaculum parvum
GGTCGAGCACGTCGAGCTTGGTCAGCGCCAGCTCGGTTACGCCGCTGATGGTGAGCGAGTAGCGCAACGCCACCAGGTCAAGCCAGCCGCAACGGCGCTTGCGCCCGGTGGTTGCGCCGAACTCGTGGCCGATCTCACCCAGCTTTTCGCCGGTCTCATCCTCAAGCTCGGTCGGAAACGCGCCGTTGCCGACACGGGTCATGTACGCCTTGCAGACGCCGATCACCTTGCCGATGTGGTTTGGGGCCACGCCGGAACCGGTGCACGCGCCGCCGGAGGTCGGGTTGGAGGAGGTCACAAACGGATAGGTACCGTGATCCACGTCGAGCAGGCATCCCTGCGCGCCTTCGAGCAGGACGGTCTTGCCCGCCTTGATCTGGCGGTTCAGGTAGAGCTGGGTGTTGGTCACGTAGGGATCGATCACCTTGTCGAACGCCTCGTACTCGCCGATGATCGCGTCGACGTCGATCTGTTCTTTCTCATAGACCTTGCAGATGAGCTTGTTCTTGGCCTCGATGTTGTCGCGGAGCTTCTCTTCGAGCACCTTTGGACTCAACAGATCGACCACTCGAATACCGCTGCGGGCGAACTTGTCCTCGTAGCTGGGGCCGATTCCGCGACCGGTTGTGCCGATCTTCTGATCGCCGGAGAGGCAGGACTCGCTCAGCGAATCGAGCCGCTTGTGGTACGGCATGATGAGATGCGCGTTGTGGCTGATAAACAGGCGGCCTTTCACGTCATAGCCCAGCTCTTCGACCTTCTGGATCTCCTCCATCAGCGCGTTGGGGTCGATCACCACGCCGTTGCCGATCACGCAGATGCAATCCTTGTTGAAGATGCCCGAGGGGATGAGGTGCAGCACCACGGTTTTGCCGTCGAAGCAGATGGTGTGGCCTGCGTTCGCGCCGCCCTGGTAGCGGACTACAATGTCATATTGATCCGAGAGGTAATCGACCAGCTTGCCCTTGCCCTCGTCGCCGAACTGCGTGCCGACCAGGACCGTTGCAGACGCCGCCGGCCTGCTGAATGTTCGTTCTTCCACGTCGCTTGCTTTTACTGAGAAAAAAGATCGAGGCGCTCAAGAAGCCGATCCAGGCCCGCGCCCGACAAAGACGAGTAATTTACAATAAATTTGGCTTTCGGCGCGAAACTTTCCATCGCCCGCCGAGCCTTCGCCTTTTCGGACTGCTTGAGCTTGTCCCACTTGGTCAGCACGATGCCGAACGGACGCCCGCAATAGTCGAGAAACTCCACCATCTCCCGATCCGACCCCATCCCCGGATGCCGCGCATCGACGAGCAAAACCACCAGCGCGATTTCGTCACGCTTGACGACATAATCCGTCAGCAGCTTCCCCCAACTCTCCCGCTCGCCATGCCCGACCTTGGCATACCCATACCCCGGCAGATCGACGAAATAGAGGTTCTCGTTGATAAGGAAATAGTTGATAAGCCGGGTCTTCCCCGGCGTCGAGCTGGTCTTGGCCAACCCCTTGCGGGCGCAAAGAGAATTCAGCAGCGAAGACTTCCCCACATTCGACCGCCCCACGAACACGATCTCCGGCCTGCCGTCGGACGGGAGGCCGTTCAAGCTCGAATAACTACAGAAAAAGTCAGCGGTGGAGATGTTCATTGGGAAATCCTTATAAAAAATCACGCCGCGTTGTTCGCGGCGGATTAAAGTGCAAAGCTAAAAAACCCTAGAGGAAAAACCCAAAGGTTTGGGTTGAAACCTCAAGCAATACGCTTCACCCTACTTGCCACGAAATCCCTCTAAAAGTTGTACAGGAAGAGGCAGGCGGTAGTGCCTACACGCAACAATAATCAACGGGCACCAACCAAACTTGACGGCAGACAAATTCTTAAAATTTGGCGATTGATCGCATTCACCAAACACCTGAGCAAGAAACTCTTCTTTTGGTCAATGAACAGGCTGAACATGCTACATTTTCACGGACAGTGTAAGAAGTCATACCTTTCAACAAAAGGAGGTATGAAGGGATAAAAGAAAAGCAGGCCCGCCGGAGGTTCAGCAAGCAGTTCAAAACCGATGCTGTCGAGCTGGTTTTACGGAGCAACAAGTCCGTCGTCGAAATAGCCAGAGACCTTGGCATTCGAGCCGAACTACTGTACCGGTGGAAATCAGAGTATCAGGCAAAGCAAGCATCATCGTTTCCGGGAAGTGGCCATCTCAAGGATCCTGAAGCCGAGAGACTTCGCAAGCTTGAGCGTGAGTTACAATCAGTCTTGACCTATTTAACCGGAAAATTGGGGGTGATTCGCTCAGTAGCCGATGGACGGCGGAGAGCACCGTGATGGTGGCATTGGACAGGGCGTTTCTGCATCGGCAGCCGCCACCGGGAGTGATCCTGCACTCGGATCGAGGTGTACAATATGCATGCAAAGCATTCAGGCAACAACTGAACGGGTACCAGATGATCCAGAGCATGAGTGGCAAGGGAAACTGCTATGACAATGCTGTCACGGAGACTGTTTTCAAAACACTGAAAACAGAATGGATGTAC
>DRSQ01000019.1 GCA_011372505.1 Chlorobaculum parvum
ATTTTCTATTTTCAGCGGGATGCGCTTGACATCCCGCTTTTTTTATCGTATGTTATTGGCATATGCTAATAATTTAAAAAGATCGTTATGCCCAGACCGATGAAATGCAGAGCTATCACCGAGGATCCGGAGCACCGGGCGTTCGGGCCGTTTGCTGCTGAGCACTCCGATGCGGAGCCGCTGGAGATGACCTTCGACGAGTTCGAGGCGATCCGGCTGGCCGATGTGGAGGGGTTGTATCAGGAGGAGGCCGCAAAGCGGATGCTGGTGTCGCGCCAGACTTTCGGTAACATTCTGGCTTCGGCCAGAGGGAAGCTTAGCCAGATGCTGGTGCTGGGCAGGCGATTAAACGTAAAGGGAGGAAACATCATGGTTTCAAACGAAGAGAGAGCATTTGGTTGCGCGGCGTGTGGCCATCGCTGGTCGGTGCCGTTCGGCACGGCGCGTCCCGAGGCGTGTCCGTCATGTTCGAGCGAGAATATTCATCGCATGTCGCCCGGCGGAGGATTTGGTGGTGGTCGTGGCGGTGGAGGCCGGTGCCGCGGTCTTCGCACCGGCTTGCAGCAGCACGCCGGACATGGCCAGGGACGAGGGCAGGGTAAAGGTCAGGGGCAGGGCAACGGCCAAGGACGGTTGCACCGCAATCGCGAAGCGGGAGGTGAGGAATGAAGATCATTATTCCGCTTGACGAGAATAATGGGGCCGGTTCGCGGGTGTGCGAGCACTTCGGAAGCGCTCCGTTTTTCGGGGTGGTTCAGACCGAACCCGCCCAGGTTGAAATCATCGTCAATCCAAACATGCACCACGACCACGGCCAGTGCACGCCAGCCGATGCCTTTGCCGAAACCGGCGCGGATGCGGTTATCGTGAACGGCATCGGCGCACGCGCGGCGGCAAGGCTGCAAAGCCTCGGCATCGACATTTACATGGCCGCACACGCCCAGACCCTTGCCGAAGCCATCGAGCGCTTCAGCAGTGGCGCATTGCAGAAAGTCGGCCCGCAGACAGCCTGCGAAGGGCATGGGTGCCACTGAGCAGTTGACAGTTGATAATGGATAATTGACAGCTTATAACAGCTGATCATTGTAGGGGTGGGCCTGTGTGTCCGCCCTGCTTTTTTTTTCATGCAGGTCGCACTCTTTTCCGCGTTTTCCCTGCTGTCGTTGTCGTCCTTTGTATCCTGGCACTCCTTTGTTGCACAAAGAAGTGCGCTATGAACTGTCGCCTTGGATGTCCACTCTTGCTTTTTTCCTGCTCTTTTTGTCAACTTGGAGAAAAAGGAGGAGGCTATGATGCGTGCTATGGTGCTTGAGGAGATTGCTGATTTGCAGGTGGAGTCGGAGCCGCTGGTGCTTCGGGAATTGCCGGTGCCTGAGGTGGGGCAGGGCGAATTGCTGCTTCGGGTCAGCGTTTGCGGCGTGTGCCACACCGAGCTCGACGAAATCGAAGGCCGCACTCCGCCTCCTTGCTTTCCGGTGATCCTCGGACACCAGGTGGTCGGGCGTGTCGTCGCTTGCGGTGATAGCGTCGAAGGCATCGAGATCGGGAGCCGCCGTGGCGTGGCGTGGATTTTTTTCTCGTGCGGCCACTGCGATTTCTGCCAATCGGGCTACGAGAATCTCTGCCCGGAGTTTCTCGCGACCGGGCGCGACGCCGACGGCGGGTACGCCGAGTACATGGTGGTTCCAGCAGCTTTTACCTATGCTATTCCCGATCTTTTCACCGACGACGAGGCTGCACCGCTGTTGTGCGGTGGTGCGATCGGTTACCGTTCATTGATGCTCGCCAACATCCGCGACGGCCAGATTCTCGGTCTGACCGGTTTCGGCGCTTCGGGCCATCAGGTGCTCAAGCTTACCCGTTATCTCTATCCCAAATCTCCGGTTTTCGTTTTCGCCCGCAGCGAAAAGGATCGCGAGTTTGCCCGCTTGCTCGGTGCAGATTGGACAGGTGAAACCACCGCCGAGCCGCCTGAGCTTTGTCATGCAATCATCGACACGACGCCTGCCTGGTTGCCGGTGCTCTCCGCGCTCGAACGGCTTCGGCCAGGCGGGCGGCTCGTCATCAACGCCATCCGCAAGGAGTCGCGCGACAATGAGCTGCTGGCTGATCTTTCCTACGAAAAGCATCTCTGGATGGAGAAGGAGATTAAGAGCGTGGCCAACATCACGCGGGCCGATGTGTCGGCGTTTCTTGACATCGCCGCCCGGATGGGGCTGAAGCCCGAGGTCAGGCAATATCCACTCGAAGAGGCCAATCGCGCACTGCTCGATATTCGTCACGGAAAGGCCAGTGGCGCGGCGGTGCTGGTGAGCTGATCAGGAGGGTTTGGCAATCTCCTCTCTGACGGTTTCAATGAGATCATCGAGGTTTTTGACCGCGTCGATCCGTTCTTTGCTCAACAGCACCTCGATCTTTTCGTTTTTGCGCAGGATGACCGGATAGTCGAATCTGAGATTATACCTTTTTTCGAATTCGTCATGGTGAAAGAACTCCATCGGCAGGCCGATGCTTTTGCGGAACTCCCGCCAGCGCTCCTTTTCGCCGAGGGTGTCCTGCGTCAACTCGCAGAGGCTGCACTTGTAGGTTGACGGGCTGAGCGTTTTGTGCTCGGTATCGAGCAGAGTCCCGACTGCTCCGCTGTCGGTGCTGTAGATGAAAATCAGTGAAGTCGTCATGATGTATGCCGATGTAGCTGTGCGCTGCATTATTTGAAAGGGCAATGCGTGTTCGTTGATTCTTGCGTTGCGAATATTAATTTGAAATCTTTATTTTTGTGAAAATACCGTAGCATATTGTGTTTATGGTACGCTTTTTCCCTGCCCCGCTTTTCTGTTCGCGATCGTTCCAAAATCCTTTATCCCCTATCGTTATGAAGCCCATCCGCATTGACGATTACTGCTTCGACCGCATTCATCTCTGGTTGCAGTACGATCCCTTCGTCCCCGAGTTTATCGAGATGGTGATCGAAGTATTTTATCCGGCGAACCGCAAAGCAAACGGCCTGGTGATGTTCAATCACGGCTTCCTGATCGGCAACGACCTGCTCTGGTATCCCAAGAAGATTGCCGGGATGCTGCTCGACGACAATCCGCTCTTTGGCATCAATCCGTCCGCTTACTACAACTACAGCGAGGCGATCGTCGAAAAGAACTGGGCGATGGCGTTTGTCAGCGCCAGCCACGCGCAGGTTGACTGGATGCCGTGGACCGACATCGGTGGCAATCCAAGGGTGGGGCAGGAGACCTATGCTGCCGCGTCGTACCTGATCCGGTACGGCCTGACCGAGTTTTTCTGGCTGGCTGAGGCCAAGGGGCATAACAGCAAGAGCTTTGATGCCAAGCTCGCCAGCGACGCGCAGTTCATGGTTTCCAACAACGTCATTTTCGCTGGGCATTCGGTTGGCGGCGCTCACGCGCAGGCTGCGGCGTGCGGCTTCGATACCCTTCAGCAGATCGGGCGCAAGCAGTGTCGCCCCTTCAACCCGGTGATCTACAACCGGGAGTTTCTGCCCGCGTTCAGCAGGCCAATGGCCGACTGGCCTGAGGAGGATCGCGCCAATCCGGTCGGCCTCTTTATGCTTTCGCCGGTTGACCAGCATGTGCCGATCTTCATGCCCGGCATGAGCGAATACCGCGCGGCGCTCGCCTCCCGCCAGATGCCGATGACGATGATTGTCGGTCAGTGCGATTGCGCCTGCCTCGACATGTCCCAGCCGCCCGCTTGGTCAGACACTCCCGGCGTCGAGAGCGAGTTCAGCCAGCTCACTGGCGATGGTTCTTGGGTCGTAGCCTCGCAGGTGGAGCGTGGCAGCCATTGCGGTTATCTGACTGACAAGAGTCCGCTGTGCAGCGTGGCAGATCTGCCGAGCCAGTGCAAGCGCTGCCCCGGCGTCGATGTGTACAAACCGATGGGCGCGGAAACGGTCTTCACCACCGAACTGCTGCGGCGATTCATCAGCCTCTATCCGGATGGGCAGGGCTTTCCCGGAAGTTTTTCGGATTGGATTCAGAGTGATTGCATTGTCTGGCTGGACAAGGAGAGTCCAGATGGCGTGGTGAAGCTGGTGGAGATCGAACCGGATAGTTATATCGACAACGTTCCGCCGCAGAATCTGTGAGCGAGTCGTTGCGAAGAAGATGAGGCGGTCGGGAAACGGGCCGCCTCTTTTTTTATGAGCAGCTCGTGTTAATGCTGTCGATCAGAGCGAGGACGTCGCTGGCGGAGTTGCGCACGTCGTAGTAGTTTTCATAGCCGGGCTTGACCATCCGGTCGGCGGCTATGCGCTCGAAGAAGTGTAGCAGCTGATTCCAGAAGCCTTCCGTGTTGAGCAGGATAATAGGTTTGCGGTGCTGAACGAGGTGCTTCCAGGTGAGGATTTCCATCAGTTCGTCAAGTGTGCCGAGTCCGCCCGGCAAAATTACGAAGGCGTCTGCCCAGTCGGTGAGCAGCATCTTGCGCTGGTGCATCGTTTCGACGACGTGCAGCTCGGTCAGCCCGGCGTGGGCTACCTCGCGCTCTTCGAGAAAGCGCGGGATGATGCCCTTCACCTTGCCGCCAGCTTTCAGCGCCGCGTCCGCTGTGCGCCCCATCAGGCCGACGTGCCCGCCGCCGAAGACCAGGTCGATGCCACGTTCGGCAAGCCCGCGGCCAAGCGTTTCGGCTTGGCTGAAATAGGGTTCGGGCGCGAGGTTGCTGGAGCTGCAATAGACGGTGACGGAGCGGATCATTTTGTGTCTGGTTTGTAGGTTCCGGTGATGCTGTCCGGCGAACGCCGGTAGAGGTAGGTCGCGGGCTCGTCGATCTTCAGGACGCGGTGGCGTTGGGCGGCGCGATCCCACAGGTCGGGGTCTTCGGCGTACTCCAGCGCCCGGAAGCCGCCGATCGCCATGAACAGCTCGCGCCGCCCGAACATGGTCGCGGCGAGAATGCAGTCATTGACGTGCACCAGCTTCTCAGCGTCGTGCCGGTCGCGAACCCAGGGATCGCCTTCGCACACAAATCCACCAGAGAGTAGGTCGGTCTCCGGCATCGATTCGAGCATCCGGAAGCGCGATTCGAGGTGGCCATCGAGGTACCGGTCGTCGCTGTCGAGGAAGGTGATGTAGCGTCCGAACGAAGCCTGGATGCCTGCGTTGCGTGACAGAGCCACCTTGCGGTTGCGGTGTTTCAGGTAGCGTATGTTCGGGTGCTGGCGGAGGTATTCGTCCACGATCTCGAAGGTGTTGTCCGAACTGCCGTCATCGACGACGATCAGCTCCCACCCCGTGAGGCTCTGGACGATGACGCTCTCGATGGCCGAGGCAAGCAGCGGGGCGCGGTCGAAAGTCGGCAGGATGACCGAGATAGCCGGCTGGATGTCGAAGATCGGTGCGTTCATGCTCGTCGTCCTTAGCTTTTCAGGTCTCTCCGACAAGCTGCACGAACAGCTCGCGCGAGCGCGGTCGGTTGTCGTGATCGATGAAGACGATCTGCTGCCAGGTGCCGAGCACCACTTCGCCGTTACTTATGGGCAGCGTTATCGCCGGCCCCATGAACGAGGCGCGCATGTGCGAAAAGCCGTTGTCGTCGTCCCAGGTCTCCGAGTGGCGGCTCCGCTCGGTGCTTGGGAAAAGCTGCTGGAGCTTCTCGCGGAAATCCTCGACGAGCGCCGGTTCGAGCTCGATGGTCGTCACGGACGCGGTCGAGCCGATGCTTGAAATCGTGACGATGCCGTTCCGGATTCCCGATTCGGCGATGATGCGGTTGACCTCGCGGGTCACATCGACGATGTCGGAAAAGCCCTGTATTTGAAGCGGTATCCGGTCGCTGTAAGTCATGGGTTGATCGCTTTGATGGCGAAGGCGCAGACCAGCATTCCGGCAACGAGGAAGTTCTGGGCGCTGGCGTTGTAGCGCACGTCCATTGTTCCGGGGGAGCGCACCAGGCTGAATTGCAGCAGGAATTGCGGGACGACGAGCGCCGCCGTTACCCACCCGTACACCGGCTCGCCGATCAAAAACATGTAGCCCGCTGCCATGAGTTGGCCGAGGTCGATCAGGATTGCTGCGATCAGCGCCGCCTTGCGCTCGCCGAACACCGCTGGAAGGGTGCGAATGCCGACCTGCCGGTCGCCCTCGATGGATTTGAAATCGTTGATGGTCATGGTGCCGGTGCTCGCAATCGTGTAGAGCGTGGCCACGATGAGCGATGGCGTGATGGCGTGCAGCGTGAAGTCTGGCCGGTAGGCGATTTCGCCCGCCACCCACGGGATGACGAGGTACGAAACCGCGACAATGATGTTGCCCGCCCAGAGCCGTTTTTTGAGCTTGATCGGGTTGGCGCTGTAGAGGTGCGCGTTGACGATGCCGACGATGACGTAGAGCGCGATGAGCGGATGCACCAGCCATCCGACGACGACCGAGAGTACTGACCAGAGCGCGATGAGCAGCGTGGCGCTCTTGAGCGAAATCGCACCGCCGGGAATCGGGCGGTTGGGCTCGTTGATTTCGTCGAGGTCGCGGTCGAAGTAGTCGTTGAGCATCTGGCAGGTGCCGGTGGCCAGCGGGCCGGTGAGCAGCACGGCAAGCCAGAATTTGATTTCGCCGATCTGTTGCCAGCCGAACGCGCCGCTCGCCACGGCGCCACAGATGAAGCTCCAGACGACCGGAATCCAGGTGACCGGCTTCAGGAACCGCACGAACAGGCTGAGGCTCGAACTCTGCTCGGGGGTGCGACGGCCCTGCACGAAGGGCTTGCGGCGTCTGACTTCGGAGGACGCCGGTTCCTGCGCGTTGTCGAAAGGAGTGTTGTCCGGAGAATTGTTGGTCACCCGTAAGGTATTCGGTTGGTCAAAACTCAAAGCCTCAAAAATAACATGTAAACGTAAGGAATAAAACTGCATGCCGGAAAAAATCCGCAACGCTTTCCAGGGCTGTTTACTTGTTCGGAGAGCTTCAGGAGCTTAATTTATACTGTTATCCACTTTGTGAGCAATGCTTTCCGAAGCCTTGTCCAATCCATTATGCCTATGCCTTTAGCCAAATTTCTCAAAGAGATGAAGCAGAGCTTCTCGCTGCATCCCATAGCGGCCCATTTCAGCAACGGCCTGATTCCCGTCGCTGTCTTGTATCTCCTCCTGACTCTCTATGACGGCAGCCTCTTTTTCGAGCATACGGTCGTCCATCTGCTGCTGGTCACGCTGCTGGCCGTGCCGTTTTCGTTCTATTCGGGCATCCGCGACTGGAAAACAAAATACAAGGGCGCCAAAGCTCCGGTATTCCAGAAAAAGATTCGCCTCTCAATCGTGCTGCTGGTTGCCGGCGTGCTTGCCGCCGCGATCCGGCTGGCCGTGCCCGAGGTGATGCAAACCGGTGGGCCGCTTGCGTGGCTCTATGTGGTGTCGCTGCTTGTCATGCTGCCAACGGTTGTGCTGCTGGGCCATCACGGCGGCAAGCTCTCGGCGGGCCAGCGCTCCGAACGTTATCGCTGATGCAAGTCGAGCTGCTGCCGGTCTGTGCGGACGATTTAGAGGAAATGGCCGCCATCTTCAATGACTATGTCGAGCACAGCCTGGCGACATGGACCGAAACGCCGGTCAGCATCGAGCGATTCAAGGAGCTGATGTGTTTTACGCCGGACTATCCGGCTTTTGTTGCGCGAGACGAAAATGGGGTGATGGCTGGATTCGGGTTGCTACGTCCATACAGCTCGATTTCTGCATTCGATCGAACAGCAGAGTTGACGTGCTTTCTTAAACAGGAATTTACCGGCCGTGGCATTGGTCGCAAGCTCCTCGGGGTACTGGAGTCTCAGGCTACATCCTCGGTGTAACCACGATCATCTCCATGCTGTCATCGTTAAATACGCAGAGTCTGCATTTTCACAGGAGAGGAGGATTTATCGAGCAGGGGCGCCTTATCGGGATCGGCCAGCGAAATGGTCTCGATTTCGATGTGGTGCTGTTTCAGAAAAGCCTTGCAGAATGCTGATGTTTTTAAAAGGGATTTATTCCCTGAGGGTAAATACCCCGCCGCTTGCGGCGTAAAATAGCGATTGATGAGCGAGTATCTTCATAAGAGTCATAATGTTACCGTGCTGATGTACCATATGGTGTTTCCAGCAAAATACAGAAAAGTCATATTTGATGGTGAGGTTGACGGGGAGCTGAAAGCGGTATGCTTAGATATAGAAAAGCGTTATCAGATGAATTTTCTTGAAATTGGCAGTGATAAAGATCATGTGCATTTTCTGATTCAGTCAGTTCCGACATACAGTGTGACGAAAATTGTGACGATAATA
>DRSQ01000020.1 GCA_011372505.1 Chlorobaculum parvum
AGTCATGTTATTTTAATCAATCATTTGAGAGGAGTTTTGAGGGTATGAAAAGGACATTTCAGCCGAGCAACAGGAAGAGAAGGAATAAGCACGGATTCAGGCAGAGAATGGCGACCAAGAACGGCCGCAGGGTTATTTCGTCCAGAAGGGCCAAAGGCCGTCACTCGCTGTCGGTCAGCAGCTCAATGAGCGCTTCGACGCGTTAATTGAGAGTCCGGGATGAAACCGATGTTTCGTTTCCGGACCTTACCGCTTGCATGTCGGCATGCTTTCGAAACAGCGCGCCTGTGCCCTTCCGCGACGTGAGATCCTCCGTGGAAAATCCACGATTTCATCTCTGTTCAATGAGGGCGCTCGTCTGAAGGGCGGGCCTTTCCTGATGCTTTACACCTGTTCCCGGCAGGGAGATCGAAATGGCTGTACACCCGTGAGGGTGCTGTTCACGGTTGGCAAGAAGCTTGTGCCGAGAGCCGTGGACCGGAACCGCATCAAGCGGTTGATGCGGGAGGCATACCGGCTTGAAAAAAAAGCATTGTCCGGATTGATTGTATCCGAAGGGGATGGCGCCTCTTATCAGGTGCTTCTGGCGTTCTTGTATCGGGGGCGAACAAACAACGTGCCGCCGCTTGTAGAATTCCGGACTGAAATCCGCAGGATGCTGAATACGATGGTTTCAAAAGGGCTGGCCCAGCCACAGGATGGCGGCCGGATCGAGCATAATGAATGAAGAACGGACACACTGGAGCAGGAGAACTCTCGATGCCATCGGGCGCGTTGTCAATGCTGTGCCAATTCTCCTGATCCGCTTTTACCAGGCCTTTATCTCCCCTTTGACGGGCCCCTCCTGCCGGTTCCAGCCTACCTGTTCTCACTACGCCATCGAGGCGTTTCGTCAACACAATTTTTTTTACGCCTCCTGGCTCACCGTCTGGAGGGTGCTGCGGTGCAATCCTTTTTCAAAAGGCGGCTACGACCCCGTTCCGCCCGGAAAAGCGGGAGCCGCGGCTAATTCAAAAGAGTCGAAGTAATGGATAAAAATTCGGTGATAGGGTTTGGCCTGATTGCTGCGATCATGATTGTGTGGCTTCAGTTTATGAAGCCCGAGCAGAAATCGATGCTCGAACCGGTGCAGCCACCAAGAGAGCTGGCAGAGAGTAGCGCCAGGCAGGGCGCGCCCACTGCGTTGCCGGTCGCATCGCCCGCCGCAACGCCTTCCGAGAGCCTCGGCGCATTTGCCAGAGCGTCGGAAGGTACCGAGGAGGTTATCACCATCGACAACGATGTCTTCACGGTGGAGCTCTCCTCGAAAGGTGCGACGCTCAAGTCGGTGGTGCTCAAGAAGCATCCGGATGTGAACGGCGAGCCGTTCAACCTTATTTCGGATCAGAAAAAAGGCGCGCTTTCGATGCTGTTCCTGAGCAACGAGGGCAAGCGTATCGATACCCGTGACCTCTATTTCCGCAGCCTCGATACCAAAACGTCGCAAACGGTGACCGGTCAGGAGACGCTCTCGGTGAGCTTCGTGCTCGATGTCGATACCGCCCGCAGCATTGAAGCGACCTACACCTTCACGGGTGACAGCTACGTCATCGATTACGATCTCAGCCTGAAGGGATTCGGCTCGACCCTTGCGGGCAACGAGTATCAGCTCGACTGGGACGGCGGTTTGGTCTATTCTGAAAAGAACACGGCGGACGAGTCGCACAACGCGATTTCGAGTGCCTATCTCGGTGGTGGTCTGCTCAAGCTCGACGCGAAAGATTCCAAGAAGCGCTATCATACCGAGGA
>DRSQ01000021.1 GCA_011372505.1 Chlorobaculum parvum
GAAGATCGTTGGCATCGAGTTTTTTCTCTTTCTGCAAACCGCAGCCACCGAGCACGACCATGAACAACAGGAATACCGGCAATGACCGCAACACAACACCCATCTTCCGCGCTATCGAAAAAAAGATCTGATACAACTGAATCGAATTAATTTCAGCCTGCTGAAACTAACAAGGTCAGAAGGCCGGTTATTGGAATACTTCTTAACGTAGTCTGCGCAATCATAAAAATCAAATTGAACTATGGCTTATCAGCAACCTGCACTCCCGTACGCCAACAATGCTCTTGAACCGCATGTTTCGGCCAATACCATCGGTTTTCACTACGGCAAGCACCATGCAGCCTACGTCAAAAATTTTAACGGCCTGGTTGAAGGAACGCCGTTTGACTCCATGACGCTTGAAGAGGTTATCCTCAAAACGGCGGATGACGCCTCCAAGGCAGGCGTGTTCAACAACGGCGCTCAGGCATGGAACCACAGCTTCTACTGGAACTGCCTCAGTCCGAACGGTGGCGGCGAACCGACCGGCGATGTAGCTGCAAAAATCATCACGGATTTCGGCAGCGTGGACAAGTTCAAGGAGGAGCTGAAAACTGCGGCCGCAACCCAGTTCGGCAGCGGCTGGGCTTGGCTGGTGCTCGACAACGGCACGCTGAAGGTTGTCAAAACCGCCAACGCCCAGAACCCGATGACCGCTGGCCAGACTCCGCTCTGCTGCATTGACGTCTGGGAACACGCCTACTACCTCGACTACCAGAACCGCCGCCCCGACCATGTTGCTGCGGTCATCGACAACCTCCTCAACTGGGAGTTCGTCAACGAAAACTACAAGGCTGCAAAATAAGCCTTGACCGTCAATTCAGATCACAAAAGGCCTCCGAAAAAAGGCCTTTTGTGATTTTAGTCGCGTTGAATACGGTTACCATCGTGCGCCATCACAGCCAAGGCAACTGCTCGACCTCATCCAGATTGACCGTGCGCGCTTTTGACGGCATCTTGAACCGGATGGTAAAATGCTCCGGATTGATCACCCGTTCATCATACACCACTTTCAAGCTTCTCGACCCATCAGGGGCAGCATCAGGAAACAGCGTCATATCGATCTCTCTGGGCACCATCAGCTCTGACGAGCCCTGCTGCTTCATCTGATAATCGGCGAACCGGAACTCGGCAGTCTTGCGGCCGTAAAGATCGAAATAGGTAATCCCCGCCAGCTCTTTTGACAAAGCATCGACAAACAGCTCCTTGGCACCACTGCCGGACCTTACCTTGTAGCACACCAGATCCCCCACCGCTCTGACCGATTCGATCGCACTGACCGGCTCGGTCATATCAGGAACACCAAACAGCGTTTCGGTCAGCTTGCCGAAACTGCTTCTAAGACCGATAATCTTGCCGAGATTCTCTCCGCTGTTGCGGCCAACCAGCATTCTGTTGTTCAGCATATCGTTGACGAACAGCGAATCGGGACGAATCCAGAGGTCGGCAACAGGCCAGCCTAGAATGCCGGCACTCACGATGAGGCGAGCATCCTGCGATTTGCGAAGCTGAACATTACAGTACGCCTTGGCCTTGCGCTTCGGCGTCGTAAGATAAAGATCGGCATAGCCGTCAAGCGCCTCGACCTTGCTGGTGTGGGATGCAACCTGGCGGTAGAGCCTCTCCAGTTCAGGCGTCAACGTCACCGACTCGCCCGGCGCAGAAGGCAACCGGGAAACGGTGCGCATCTGGGAGCAACCAGCCGCAATCAGCAGCACCATAAAAAACATCGCTCGAACAACTCTCTTCATCACCATTTTTCTTGCCTTTTCATCTTCATTCTTGCATAATCCCCTGCCCTGCGGGAATGTCATTTCCCGAATGAGGTGGATTGTCATGAAATGTTATTTTAATCAAATCCTGTCTCTATCAAAACACGTCTTCCGGAGTTTTCGATCCATGCACACACTTTACCTCAAACCGAAAGAGCATCGGCGGCTGCTTAGCGGCCACCTGTGGGTTTTCAGCAACGAACTCAAAGAGGTGCCGCGTGACATCGCCGCCGGAGAAACCGTACAGCTCTTCACCAACGATGGGCGGCTACTCGGCACCGGGTTCTTCAATCCGCACTCGCTGATCGCATTCCGCCTGCTGACCAGAGACGAAACCCAGCCTGACCGGGAATTCTTCCGCAACAAAATCCGTGAAGCGCTCAAACTGCGCGAAAAAATCTATCCGGAAAGCGAAACCAATGCCTGGCGACTGGTGCACGGCGAATCGGACGGCTTGCCGGGCCTGGTGATTGACCGGTTTGACAAAGCCTTCGTCCTGCAATCTTTTTCAGCTGGTATGGAAAACCGCCTGCCGATCATCGCCGAAGTGCTGCGAGAGCTGTTCGACCCCAAAGCCATCGTGCTGCGCAACGAATCTCCGCTCAGGGAACTCGAGGGCTTACCACTCTACAAGGAGATGCTTCTTGGTGATGAAAACGATGCCTGGCAGGTCATCAATGACGACGGCATCAGCTACCGAGTCAACATTCTCGAAGGACAGAAGACGGGATTTTTCCTCGATCAGCGCGAAAACCGCCGCCACATCAGGAAATACGCCGTGGATGCCGACGTACTCGACGTCTATACCAACGACGGAGGCTTTGCGCTCAATGCGATGCACGCCGGAGCGCGATCAACGACAATGGTCGATATATCGCAGGATGCGCTTCAACGCGCCAAGCAGAACGCCCGGATGAATGGCCTGGAGAAGTTCTCGATCGTGGCAGATGACGCCTTTGCTACGCTTGGCCGGCTCAAGCAGGAGAACCACTCCTACGATCTGGTGATTCTCGACCCTCCGAGCTTCACGAAAAGCCGCAAAACCGTTCCGACCGCCCTGAAGGCTTATACCAAGCTTAACCGCCTCGGCCTTCGACTCGTCAAAAACGAAGGATTTCTGGCCACAGCCTCCTGCTCACACCACGTTTCCGAAGAGGATTTTCTGGCCGCTGTCCAGCTCGGCGCGCTCCACGCAGGCAAGCAGCTGAGACTCATCTCCCGCAATGCGCAGCCGCCAGATCATCCGATACTGCTCGCAATGCCGGAAACCAGCTACCTCAAGTTCGCCTGCTTTTACGTAACGAATCTTTAGTCCAGTATAGCTGAATCAACTATTCTAACTCGTCATCTGGTATCGATCAGGTGAAGAGCGTGGCAATTTCTGGAGAGAACGCTGCACATTACGCCAAAAGCAACAAAAGCTATCAAAAGCCGCCCCACTCACCATAATACCCCAGCATTACATACTACAAGCATGAAGAAATCGCAAAATTTTCAACAATTCTGTTTTGCGAATAATCTTTTCCCGCCTATATTATAAGCGAGTAAACTATATAATCAACGCCCGTTGATTAACATGGTTTACATGTGCAGCATGATGTATAGGGGTACGTCATGCTGTTTTTTTTTGTACCTGCCGCTACAAGTCCAGTGAATTACATCACGTACGATCGAGCCATCTCGTACACCTCCTGCCAGGCCTCCGCTCTAGGCGCATCGACATGCCGGTTGGTGCTGTTACCGAAACAGATGGTATACAGCCCCTTTTCACGAAGACTCATAACATTTTCAGGTGTATCCTCCACATAGATATCCGCCCCTACTTGTGATTTTTCCTTCATGAAGCAGAGATCCCAATAAGGAATACCGTGGCTGTCAAGCCAGTTGACGGTCTGCTGAACTGCGGTGGCATGGAAGTAATGAATGAACAGGCGATGCGTGATGATGCGGATTCGGTAGCCCTCGTCGGAGAGCATGCGGAGGTATTTGCGGGCGCCGGGAATCATCTCCATGCTGCTGAAAAGCTCTCGCTGTGTAACGGCGAAACGGTGCAGGCTATCGTAATCGCTCTTGTTCCTGATCCCCCATTCCGACAAACCATACGAGACTTCGACAGGCAGCTCGCCGATCGGTCGCTCGAACCACTCGGCGGCAATCTGGCGCATACGACCGTAAAAATCGGCGCACACACCGTCAAGATCAACACCGATGACAATATTTCGTTGCTCTGGCATAAGTTGACATAATTCTGTTTATCGAAACATTGTTGCAGAGAAAACCACAAAAACTGCAGATACAGAAAAAGCAACAGAGTGATGATTCAGGTTGATTACTCCTGCCATCAGAGCGGTTCGCAAAACCGCCCCGATCACTCGATTATCATCAGAATGCGCGATCAAAGCTTCGACGATACTTC
>DRSQ01000022.1 GCA_011372505.1 Chlorobaculum parvum
CTCGGCCTGAGCCCAGTCCGCATAAAGCACTAAAGCATAAAAGCCCGCTTCCACAACAAAAGTGAAAGCGGGCTTTTTCTTTACCTCAAAATCTGGAGATTCATCATTTAAAATGACATAAAAAAACAGGGCGAAAGGATCAACCAACCTTTCGCCCTGTCATTTCAGCAATCGTCCGTCCTTCTCCGTTTCTCATCAATCATCTGCCATACCCACCATCACACATCGGCACACAACCTAACAGCATAGCGAAGAATATCCGGAATATTGCTGTCACTCACAACACAAAGAACAACACATCAACCCCATAACCAATAACATCACATTCAACTAATCATCATCACATTCAACTCGTACCTTTCATCAAATAGGACGATGCCCTCCGGCTTTCCTTGCGCACTTTTTTTATTTTTTCTCAAAAAAAAAAGGGGTATGACTATAAGAGAAGGCTGGAAATCTTTCTAACCTTCTTTTATGTCAACAAATTAACGATAGTAAACCGTTCAAGAATTTCAGAGACCAAATTCAGGGTGCTGGTTCGCTATTTTGCCGCTGATTTCGACGCTACTCAGATCGCTTGGCTTAGTGGCTTGAACCGCAATATCGTGAACCGATATCTTAAAGCTATTCAAGAACGAATTGCCGAGCATTGCGAGCCTCAATCACCCTTGTCCGGCGAGATTGAAGTTGACGAATCCTTCTTTGTGACTTGTCGGGTTCGAGGCAAACGAGCTCGCGGCGCTTATGGCAAAACCATCGTTTTTGGGCTCATTAAACGACACTGCAAAGTGTATACCAAGATCGTTCTAGACTGCGCTAAAAAGTAACGCTGCAAAAAATTATACGAGATAAGGTGACCTGTAATAGCATCATCTACTCCGATGGCTTTTCGAACTACGACGGCCTGGTTGACGTGGGCTACGACAAGCACTTCCGCATCGATCACAGCAAGAATGAATTCGCCAAAGGACGCAACCACATCAACAGCATCGAAGGTTTTTGGGACTGGCCAAAACCCGCCTTGCCAAGTTCCGAGGGATGAGCAAGAACACCGTTGATCTGCACCTCAACAAGTGCGAACATTTTCAAAATTCTCAAAACTAGACCGCTGCTCTAGTCATGACCCAAAATTTTTTTCTTTACTGGCAATCCATTTTCTGCTGACTTTGGGATATGAATTCGCAGTCAGATGCAAGTCAATCTGTTTATGTCTTGCTGGCTGATGTGCATTCATTCAGAGCTTCAGCTCCTCCATGATGGTGCCCATATCTTTGTCACCCCGTCCCGAGAGGTTGACGACGATGATCGACTCTTTCGGCATTTCAGCAGCTCGCTTCATGGCGTAGTGCACGGCATGGGCTGACTCGAGGGCACAGATGATGCCTTCTGTCTTGGCTAGAGCGTCCAGCGCTGCGAGTGCCTCCTTGTCCGTCGTCGATGTGTAGCTGACAAGGCCGAGCCTTTGCAAATAGCAGTGCTCCGGGCCGACGCCGGGGTAGTCGAGTCCAGCGGAGATCGAGTGGGCTTCTTCTACCTGGCCGTGCTCGTCCTGCAAAAGCTTCATCATTGAACCGTGCAGCACACCAATTTCGCCCTTGGTCAGCGATGCGGCGTGCCTGCTGTCAAGGCCCTCTCCGGCTGCCTCGACGCCGATCAGCTCAACCTCTTTGGCATCCGGAAGGAATTCGTAAAACATGCCGATAGCATTGCTACCACCTCCGACGCACGCCACGATCGTATCGGGCAGACGTCCAGCCTGTTCGATCACCTGCTGGCGGGTTTCGCGACCGATGACCGCCTGGAAGTCGCGCACCATCATCGGATACGGGTGCATGCCGACCACCGAGCCGATGATGTAGAACGTTTCTTCGGGATTGTTCATCCAGTCGCGGATCGCTTCGCTGGTGGCGTCCTTGAGGGTTCTGGTGCCTGCCGTGACCGGACGGACATCGGCACCGAGCAGCTTCATCCGTGCCACGTTGGGTGCTTGGCGGCGAATATCCTCTTCACCCATGTAGACGATGCAGTCGAGGTTGAACAGCGCACACACGGTCGCCGTGGCCACGCCGTGCTGGCCTGCACCGGTTTCGGCGATGACGCGCTTCTTGCCCATCCGCTTTGCGAGCAGCACCTGGCCAAGCGCGTTGTTGATCTTGTGCGCTCCGGTATGGCACAGGTCTTCGCGCTTCAGCCAGATCTGGGCGCCGCCCTGCTGCTCGCTGAGTCGCGAGGCGTGGTAGAGCGGGGTCGGGCGGCCAACATAGTCGCGGAGCAGGCCTTCGAGTGTGCTGCGGAACTCTGGATTTTCCTTGGTCTTGAGGTACTCCTGTTCGAGATCGGCGGCGTTTTTGACCAGCGTTTCGGGAATGAATTTGCCCCCAAAGGTGCCGAAGTGGCCGAATTCATCGGGTGCGTTGTAGGTGATCTTCTGCGTCATAGAGCGTGGCGAAGAGTTTTGAGAATCGTTCTCTGATTGCGGCACTGCCGCGGATGACGATGCTTGAATAGATTGATGTTTTGAAATGTGCTCTTAATATAGAAAGCTTTGCCTCATATATCCATACGGCAAGATGTTCACTCCTGTTTCAAGCCTCGATAAAGGCCAAAGGTTTCCTATATTCCGTTTCCGTACGATGAGTTTTTATCCCTGCTCGTAAATCCAGGAAGATTTGCCCGTGAAACTTGCCAGATCACTGAAACTTCTGACATTGCTGCTGCTTGTTCAGGTGGCTGATGGAGCCATGCCGGCGATGGCGGAAGAGCCTGAGCGGAAGACGAATGATCTTGACTCTACGGTGTTTTATTCGGCGCGTGACTCGTTGTCGTACAACTTCGATGCTCGCACTATCGAGCTGTTTGGGAAGGCAAAGGTCGAGTACAAAGATATTGTTATCGAAGGGCCTAAAATCACCGTCGAGCAGTTGGTGAGCACCGCTCACACCAGTGTGTCGCTCGATTCTCTCGGCAGAATTCGTGAACTTCCGAAGTTTACCGACAAGGACGGCTCGTTCAACGCCGAAACGATGACCTACAACTACAAGACCCGCTACGGATCGGCCTCGGAAGTGACTTCGAACGAGGAGCTGGGCATTTTTTCCGGCAAGAAGGTCGAGCGGATGCCCTCCGGCGAACTGCATATCGAGGACGGCATCTACACCACCTGCGACCTCGAAGAGCCGCACTACTGGTTCTGGGGCAAGCACATGACGATCATTCCGGGCGACCGGCTCATCTCCCGCCCGTTCGTTATGTACATCCACCCGGAAATTTTCAACAAACGGCTGCCGGTGATACCGATCATTCCGCTGCCCTACATGTCGGTGCCGATTTCCAACAAACGCGCGTCGGGCTTTCTGTTCCCGAGGATCGGGCGCAGTTCCGGGCAAGGTATTTACCTGTCGAATCTCGGTTACTTCTGGGCAATCAACGATTATCTCGATCTCCGCGTAGATAGCGATGTGTCGTTTAATGGAAGCTGGCGGTTCGGCGAGCGTTTTCGGTACAAAAAAGGCGAATTGTTCAGCGGCAGGATCGAAGGTGAGTACGCGCGAATCGTGCGCAATGATCCCGGTGATCCGGACTATGCCCGTTACATCAAGCGCAATCTGCGTATCAAGCACCATCAGGTATTCGACCCGACAGCCAGGCTCGATGTCAACCTGCACTATCTGGACGGCAATCGCTACTACGATATCAATTCGATCGATCCCGAATCGATCGTTACCCAGCAGGCAACCTCGTACGCATCGTTCTCGAAGTCGTGGGATGAGGGGCGTCGCGTGCTGAACGCGGGATATCAGCGGGTCGATGATCTTACCAACTCCGATTTGACCCAGAAGGCTTCGGCTTCGCTTTATCAGGAGCGGATCTATCCCTTCCGGACGAGGCTTTCGGCACCATTGTCCGATTGGCGTTCCCGTTTTTCCATTCAGCCGAGCCTGTCTTTCAGCGGGGAGTTTGTCGATGATGCGAACGGTACGAGCGACCTCTATATCGGCAATGCCGGGCTGGACGTGAACTACCAGCAAGAGTTCGCACCCGGTTACAAGGCCTTGTTCACACAGGGCGTCAACGTTCAGGGAAAACGCAAAATCATGTCGGCGCAGGATGATTTGAACGGCACGCGAATTGAACTACCGTTCACGATCCAGTCAACGCTGTTCAAATACCTGCACTTGACCCCGTCGCTGACCTTTACCCACTACCGGGTGAACAGCACGGTTCAGGAGTATTATGACAGCGTTTCGAACTCGGTCGTAACCCAAACGATCCACCAGCCAGCCGAGTATTCAACGACGGTCTTTTCGCTCGCAGCCCAGGCGCGCCTGTACGGCGTGCTCGACACCGGATTTCTCGAAAAAACGGTGGGTCTGAAAGCGCTGCGCCACACCTTTATTCCGACGGTCACGTTCACCTACAATCCCGATTACCGGGGCGGCGACTACGATTATTACCGGTCGTATTACGATCCGGTTTCGCAGTCGATGGTGAGCTACAACCGCTTCGACCAGTCGCTTTACTCCGCGGTGCCGGAAGAGAGGACGTACGTGGGCGTGAATCTCCAGAACCTGATTCACGGCAAGTTCAGCAATCGCGACGGCAGTTACCGCACCGCGCAACTCCTTTCGCTGGCCGCGTCGTCCGGCTACAATTTCGCAGCCAGCTCGATGCCGCTTTCGCCACTGGTCGTGACCGCCTCAAGCAACGCCTTTTCGCCAGCCCTGCTCTTCAGTGCCGGGGCGATGTATGATTTCTACTCATTCGATCCCGCGACCGGTGAGCGGGTGGACAAGCTGGCGATGAACGACGGCAAGGGGCTGTTGCGCTTCGTCAACGGCTTCCTCAACATGAGCGTAAGCATCAAGGGCCACCTGCGATCGGAGTATGTGCCCGTCGAGCGGGAAGGCGGAGAGGAGTCGCTGGTCAAGAATGGCGAATCGCCGATCCAGCAGGCCATTTTCAGGGACAGGTTCACCGACGACCAGATGGTGGACTTCAAGTCGTCGCTCCCCTGGTCGCTTCGCATGTCGCTCTATCTGGTCAGCGACAAGAGCAATCCGCTCGACCCAAGCACCACCGCGCTGCTCAATACGGCAACCAAGGTGGCCCTGTCGCGGAACTGGCAGGTGGGCGTCAATACCGGGCTCGATCTCGGAAGCGGCAAATTCGTCTATCCGGCGCTGATGGTCTGGCGCGATCTGCACTGTTTCCAGTTCAGCGCGCAGTGGGTGCCGTCTGGCGAGTACAAGGGCTACCTCGTGCAAATCGCCATGAAACCCGCCCAGCTCAAATACCTCAAAGTGCAGGCCGGAAGCGGCAACACCACCTCCGGCTTTCAGTAAGGTTCAGGTAATACGGACTTACTCCAGACGCCCGAGAAGCTGCGCGAGCCGGGCGTTGAAGGTTTCGTGCGCATCGTGATGGATGCAGTGGCCGGCTTTGGGAATGATGTACGCGCCCGCCTGCGGAAGCAGCTCCTGAAACTCCGGAATGATCTTGTGCGGCGGAAGCGCTGTATCTTCGGCGCCCCACAAGAGCCAGGCGTCGCCCTTGTAGTTGCAGGGACGGATGCCTTCGAGCAGAAAATCGTGCGGACGTTTCGACGGCGAAAGGTAAGAGAACATGGCACCGCGGTCCTGTAGAGGGCGCGAAAACTGGTTGATCAGCTTGAGATCGACCTTTTTCTGGTTATAGTAGGTTGGGGTGAGGCTTTGGCTGACGCCGACGGGATTAGCGAAGGCAGTGAAGAGCATTTCACCAACCAGTGGCGAACCGACCAGCCCGAAAAAGGCCTTGGCCATGCCGTCCATACTGTCGCCGTACAGGCCGGAGGGGTTGGCCAGAATCAGTCCCCGAACCTTCTCCGGATTCATATGCGCGTAGATGACGCTGCCCGCTCCGCCCATCGAGTGGCCAACCAGAATAACCTTGTCGAGCTTTTTCAGGTGCATGAACGCTTTGATCTGTGTGGCGAACAGTTCGAGCCGGTAGCGGATGTTGGGCTTGGCTGACTGACCGAAGCCGATCAGATCCATAGCGTACATTTTGTACCGCTTCTCGAAGGCCGGAATGTTGTCGTTCCAGTGCTCGATCATGCCTCCGTAGCCGTGCACGAACAGGATTGGCGTATGGGGCGATTCGGCCGGGCCGTACTCCCGGTAGCGGATTTTTGCCTCCTCTTTTTCAGAGAATTGCCAGATAAACCAGCGGTCTTTCGATGCCATTGTCATGTGTTGGATTGGGGCACGCGCCCGTTGAACTCTTTTGATGGAAAGATATACCGATTCCGGCAAGAATTAAAAACTGATTGGGGAATTTCCTGAAACAGGTGTTAGTTTATCCTGTTTTACAACATATCCCATTTCGTTTATGCTGCAAGTATCCAGAAAATTCGAGTACGGCCTGCATGCCGTTTCCTACCTCGCGATGAAAGGGCCTGAACAGGTCGTGACGGTCAAGGAGCTGGCCTCTGAAATCGGCTTCTCCCAAGTGTTCCTGGCCAAAGCGATGCAAAGCCTTAACAAGGCGGGTATCACCCGTTCGGTACAGGGGGTCAAGGGTGGCTACACGCTTGCAAGGCCAGCCGAAGAGATCACCGTGGCCGACATCGGCGTGGCTATCGAAGGCGAACCTCACCTGATGCGCTGCTCCAGCGATAACTGCCAGTGCGAAATCGAATCGACCTGCGCCCACAAAGGCTACATGTTCAACCTCCAGAAACGGATCCAGCAACTCCTTGCCGAAACGACTGTGGCAATGCTGCTCAAAAATTATCCGGTGTCCGCTGAAAGCTGAAGTGCAATACCGGTGTTCCGGGAACGGAGATTGTTTTGTTTATTGTTCTGTCGTCACGCGGATCGCCATTTGGCCGCCACGCCGCCAATGGCCGGACGGCCCCAATTTTGTCAGTCAGAGCACCTCATTACATGTCATCAACAAAGCACCGTAACGAATCGGATACAGCCATCACCAGCAAAGAGAACGCAAACGGGAAGCATCTTCCCGACATCGTGCTTCGCGGCGTTTCGACGCACAACCTCAAGCATGTCACCGTCCGCATTCCCCGCAACCGGTTCGTCGTGCTGACCGGCCTGAGCGGCTCGGGAAAGTCGAGCCTGGCGTTCGACACGCTCTACGCCGAAGGCCATCGCCGTTACGTGGAATCCCTCTCAGCCTACGTTCGCCAGTTCCTCGAACGGATGCCCAAGCCGGAGATCGAAAGTGTCGAGGGGATTGCGCCGGCCATCGCCATCGAGCAGAAAGCGATCCCGAAAAATCCCCGCTCGACGGTCGGTACTGTTTCCGAAATCTACGACTACTTGCGGTTGCTCTACGCGCGCATCGGCAAAATCTACTCGCGCGATACTGGCGAGCTGGTGCTGAAGCACACGCCGGAGGATGTGAGCCTGCAAGCAAGCTTTTTCGAGGAGCGCACCCGCTTCTATGTCGGCTACCCGTTTCCGAGCCATCACGATCTGGCTAATAAAGATCGTTCGGTGGCCGACGAGCTGAAGAATCTTTTGCAGAAGGGATTTTTCAGACTGCTAAAGGAGGAGATGGTGCTCGACATTTCGGACGAGAAGGTTCGCTCCGGAGTGGAGAAGCTCCAGCGAGACGAGCTGTCCAAATTGCTCGTGCTGGTTGACCGGTTCGTGGCCAAAAAGGATGAGAAAATCTACAGCCGCGTCGCGCAGGCTGCGGAGACCTGCTTTGCCGAGTCGGACGGCCATGCGATCATCCGACTCGCCGGAGGCAAGGAGTACCGCTTCAGCGACCGGCTCGAGCTGAACGGTGTCCTCTATCAGGAGCCGACGCCGCAGCTTTTCGCTTTTAACTCGCCCATCGGCGCCTGTACCGCCTGCCAGGGGTTCGGGCGAATCGCGGGCATCGACGAGGATGCGGTGGTGCTCGACAAGTCGCTGTCGCTAAAGGAGGGGGCGATTTCGTGCTGGAACTCCGAAAAGTATTCGTGGTACCGCAAGCAGTTGCTGAACATCGCGCCGGAGGTGGGCATTCCGGTCGATGTGCCGTACGAAAAGCTCGGGCGCGTGCATCGGGAGATGATCTGGAAGGGGATTCCGGAACGGAAGTTCAAGGGGCTGTGGCCCTTTTTCGAGGAGATCGAAAAGGATGCGGGCTACAAGGTGCACTACCGGGTCTTTCTGAGCCGCTACCGTGGCTACTCGACCTGTCCGAAGTGCGAAGGAGCGCGGCTCAATCCCGATGCTCTGCAGGTGCGGGTCTCCGGCAAAAACATCGGTGAGGTTGTCCGCATGACCATCGCCGATGCGCAGGCCTTTTTTGCAGGACTCGACATTTCACCCTTCGACCGCTCCGTGGCCGACTCGGTGCTGCGGGAGATCAACAAGCGGCTCGGCTACCTGATGGAGGTCGGCCTTGACTACCTCACGCTCGACCGGCTAACCCATACACTCAGCGGCGGTGAGTTCCAGCGCATCAACCTCTCGACCTCGCTCGGTTCGCCGCTGGTGGGGGCGATCTACATTCTCGACGAGCCGAGCATCGGCCTGCACCAGAGCGACTCGGCGCGACTCGTGGCGCTGCTCAAGCGGCTGCGCGACCTCGGTAACACGGTGGTGGTGGTTGAGCACGACCGCGAAATTATCGAGGCCGCCGACGAGGTGATCGACCTCGGCCCGCGCGCCGGGCGGCTCGGCGGCGAGGTGGTGTTCCACGGCCCGCCGTTCGCGATGGCCGGGGTAAAGGGTTCGCTGACCGCCGACTACCTGGCGGGACGCAAGCAGATCGCCGTGCCCGCCGAGCGGCGCACGCCGGACTTTTCGCGCTGCATCGAAATCACCGGCGCGATGCAGAACAACCTGCGCAACATCGGTGTCAAATTCCCGCTCGGCGTCATGACCTGCATCACCGGCGTGAGTGGCTCCGGTAAATCGACGCTGGTGAACGACATTCTCAAGCTCGGCATCATTCGCGCCAAGGAGGGTTCGCGGGAGAAGGTGGGCACGCACCGCGCCATTTCAGGCATCGAGCTGATCGAAAAGGTGGAGCATGTCGATCAGTCGCCCATCGGCAAATCGAGCCGTAGCAATCCGGCGACCTACCTCAAGATTTTCGACGATATTCGCCAGCTCTTCGCCGCGACCCGCGAGAGCAAATCCCGCAAGTGGAAGCCGGGCTACTTCTCGTTCAACATCCCCGGCGGACGGTGCGAAACCTGCGCCGGCGAAGGTACGGTCAAGATCGAGATGCAGTTCCTGGCCGACATCGAGGCGGTCTGCGAGGAGTGCGAGGGCAAGCGCTACAAGGCCTCGACTCTGGAGGTGAAGTACAACGGTCTCTCCATCGCCGAGGTGCTCGACCTGACCGTCGAGGAGGCGATCACCTTTTTCGGGCCGGAGAAGTCTATCCAGCGAAAGCTTAAAGTGTTGCAGGATGTGGGCCTCGAATACATCCGTCTCGGTCAGTCCTCCAGCACGCTCTCCGGCGGCGAGGCCCAGCGGCTCAAGCTTGCGCACTTCATCTCGCGCTCGGACGTCAGCAACACGCTCTTCATCTTCGACGAACCTACCACCGGCCTGCACTTCGACGACATCTCCAAACTGGTGCGCTGCTTCGAGGAGCTGATGGCTCGCGGCAACACGCTGGTCATCATCGAGCACAACCCCGACATCATCAAGCAAGCCGACTGGATCATCGACCTCGGCCCCGGTGCAGGCGTCCGCGGCGGCGAAGTGGTAGCGGTGGGAACTCCCGAGGAGATTGTGGCCTGCGAAGCCTCGTTAACCGGCAAGCACTTGCGGGGGTATGTGTAGAAATTCAGGGACATAAAGGACGGTAGGGACAACAACGACGAAAAAAACGGTTTTTACACTTTTGTCTTTGACGTCCTTGTAGTCCCTGAAGCCTTTGCCCTCAAAGATTCAATTTCGGCGGATCATCCTCCAGCGCGCCGCCATGCAGGCGGATGTGGGGGTAGTGCGATTCGGATGTGCGCTCTGTCCAGGCCTCGCCACCCTCTTCGACGATCGATTCGTTTTTCTCGACCGAGAGCCGGTTCGAGGCGAGCGCTGCTATTTCGGAGAGCAGATCATGATTGGTTCTATCGGCTTCAGTTGCGACATCGTCCCTGATTTTCGAGGCGAGGCTGTCCAGCTTTTCAAGCATGACCTTGCCGATGGTGGCGATCATTTCAGGCTCCTGTCTGTTACTCTCGTTCGGGGTCATAAGCAGTTCGATTTCAGGATTTTGCTCTGTTTCGTGATGAAAAAGTATTTGCCGTCTGAAAATCTTTTTTTATAATTGCTTTAGCTTTTAGCACTCTCCTTGGGCGAGTGCTAGAAAGTGGCCTGAACCGAGCGTTCGGGGTGCAACCTGACTTGAAAAGAAGTACAGACGATTCAATATAAACTCAAACGAGAAAGAAGACAATGAACTTGAAACCATTAGCTGATCGAGTTATTGTTAAGCCCGCTGAAGCCGAGGAGAAAACCAAGGGCGGTCTTTACATCCCCGACACCGGCAAGGAAAAACCGCAGTATGGCGAGGTTGTCGCCGTCGGCGAAGGCAAAGTGGCCGACAACGGCCAGGTTGTCGCGATGCAGGTCAAGGTCGGAGACAAAGTGCTCTACGGCAAGTACTCCGGCACCGAAGTTCAGGTCGAGGCCGAGGACTACCTCATCATGCGCGAGTCCGACATCTTCGCGATTCTTGCCTGATTCAATTCACAATTTTTTCTAAATCCTTAAGGAGGAACGCTTTACAATGACTGCTAAAGATATTCTCTTTGATTCCGACGCCCGTGCCAAACTCAAGGTTGGCGTCGATAAACTTGCCAACGCCGTGAAAGTCACGCTCGGCCCCGCCGGTCGTAACGTGCTGATCGACAAAAAATTCGGCGCTCCAACCTCCACCAAAGACGGTGTGACCGTTGCCAAGGAGATCGAGCTCGAGGACGCCGTCGAGAACATGGGCGCCCAGATGGTGCGCGAAGTGGCTTCCAAAACCAGCGACGTTGCTGGTGACGGCACCACCACCGCTACCGTGCTCGCCCAGGCCATCTACCGTGAAGGCCTGAAGAACGTCGCCGCCGGCGCACGTCCGATCGACCTGAAACGTGGCATCGACCGCGCTGTGCGTGAGGTTGTCGCCGAGCTTCGCACCATCAGCCGCAACATCTCCGGCAAGAAAGAGATTGCCCAGGTCGGCACCATTTCGGCCAACAACGATCCGGAAATCGGTGAGTTGATCGCCGAGGCGATGGACAAGGTTGGCAAGGACGGCGTCATCACCGTTGAAGAGGCAAAAGGTATGGACACCGAGCTGAAGGTTGTCGAAGGTATGCAGTTCGACCGCGGCTACCTCTCCCCCTACTTCGTGACCAACCCCGAGACCATGGAGACCGAGCTCGAAGAGGCGCTTATTCTGATCTACGACAAGAAGATCAGCAACATGAAAGAGCTGCTCCCGATCCTCGAAAAATCTGCCCAGTCGGGTCGTCCGCTGCTCATCATCGCCGAGGACATCGAGGGTGAGGCGCTGGCCACCATGGTGGTCAACAAGCTCCGCGGCACCCTGAAAGTCGCTGCCGTCAAGGCTCCCGGCTTCGGTGACCGCCGCAAGGCCATGCTCGAAGATATCGCCATTCTCACCGGTGGTACCGTCATCAGCGAAGAGAAAGGCTACAAGCTCGAAAATGCAACCATGGCTTACCTTGGCCAGGCTGCCCGCGTCAACATCGACAAGGACAACACCACCATCGTTGAAGGCAAAGGCAAGCAGGAAGAGCTGACCGCCCGCATCAACGAGATCAAGGGCCAGATCGAGAAATCGACCTCCGACTACGATACCGAGAAGCTCCAAGAGCGCCTGGCCAAGCTCTCCGGCGGTGTTGCCGTGCTGAACATCGGCGCATCGACCGAGGTCGAGATGAAAGAGAAGAAAGCCCGCGTCGAGGATGCGTTGCACGCAACCCGCGCAGCGGTTCAGGAAGGTATCGTCGCCGGTGGTGGCGTTGCGCTGATTCGCGCCATCAAAGGCCTGGAGCGTGCAACCCCCGACAACGACGATCAGAAGACCGGTATCGACATCATCCGCCGCGCGCTTGAAGAGCCGCTTCGCCAGATCGTTGCCAACACCGGCACGACCGACGGCGCTGTGGTGCTCGAGAAAGTCCGCAGCGGTGAAGGCGACTACGGCTTCAACGCCCGTCTTGAAACTTACGAAAACCTCGTGGACGCCGGTGTGGTCGATCCGACCAAGGTGACCCGTAGCGCGCTCGAAAACGCCGCTTCGGTTGCCAGCATCCTGCTCACCACCGAGGCCGCCATCACCGACGTCAAGGAGGAGGGCGGCGACATGCCCGGAATGCCTCCCGGCGGAATGGGTGGAATGGGCGGAATGGGCGGCATGATGTAATCCCCCGATTGTCCGGAACAAATAAAAAAGGCCTGCGAAAGTGGGCCTTTTTTATTTATCTCATGGATTCCGTAAACTTAACATCAATCTTTATTCGTTATTACGACTTGAATTTATGAGAGCAGTGCTTCTGGTCAGTGGCGGTATGGACAGCCTCGTGGCGACCGCTCTGGCGCATCATGAGGGGTTCGAACTTGCGGCGATGCATGTCAATTACGGCCAGAGGACCTGGCAGAAAGAGCTTGAGTGCTTCCGCCAGATTTGCGACCACTACAATATCGCAACCCGTCTGGAGATTGATGCCGTCTTCCTCGGTGCAATCGGAGGCTCGTCGTTGACCGACACGGCTATTCCCGTTGGCCCTGCTGACCTGGTAGGAACCAATATTCCCACCAGTTATGTACCGTTCCGCAATGCCAATTTCCTCTCGATGGCTGTGAGCTGGTCGGAGGTGATCGGCGCGAATCGCATTTTCATCGGCGCGGTCGAGGAGGATTCGTCCGGCTATCCTGATTGTCGCAAGGTGTTTTACGACTCCTTCAACCGGGTCATCGAGCATGGCACGCGGCCTGAGACAAACATCCAGATCGTCACGCCGCTGATCGACATGAGCAAGTCGGAAATCGTTCGGCGCGGCATGGAACTCAATGCGCCGTTTCACTTTAGCTGGTCGTGCTACAAGAGCGAGGGCAAGGCGTGCGGTGTGTGCGACAGTTGCGCCCGGCGACTGCGGGCGTTCGCCTCGGTGGGTATCGCCGATCCGGTCGAGTACGATGTGCGGCCCGATTACCTGGCATCATCATTGAAATCGTAATCCCTGAAGTTTCATGGAAAAGGCTTATTCCAATCCCTCCGCATCCGCATCGCTGAACGAGCGCTTCAACCTCGCGTTCGGGCTGACCGCCCTGATCTGGATCACCGGCCTGGTCGGTCATTTCACCCCGCTGAAAGAGTGGCCCGCGCTGGTGCTCTACGTGATCGGCGGCATCGGCTTGGTCGTCTGGCGCGGCGTGAGCAAGGGCGAGTGGGCCGGGATGTATCTGGCTGGCGGCAATCTGAAAAAGTCGCTCAAGTGGGGCGGCATCGCGGGCGGCATCCTCTTCGTGATGGACATCGTCAACACGGTGATCTACTACTCCAAGGGCGCGCCACCGATGGTTGATATGCTCGGCATTCTGGTCAACATGAACGTCCTGTTTCTGTTCCCGATCCTCGTGCTCGCCGAGGAGTTTCTGTGGCGCGGGCTGATGCTGTCGTCGATGGTCGAGAAGGGGTTCAATCCCCACCTGAGCGTGTTCGTGACCGCGATGATCTACGTGCTGAACCACTACGCGGTGGCGCCGGTCGGTATGTACGAGCGCGGGTTGATGGCGATGATGGCTTTTCCGATTGGCATTCTCGGCGGTTATATTACGCTCAAATCGAAGAATGTCTGGGGAAGCGTGCTGGTGCACATGATTACCATGTTTTCGATGGTGCTCGATATTTTTGTCATTCCCAATCTGGTGCCTTCACTATTTCATCTATGAAAGAGAACAGAATTACCCGGCTGCTAAAGCGCGACAAGAAGCTTCTGCTGGCCTACTATATGCCTGAATTTCCCGTGCCGGGTGCGACCTTACCCGTGCTTGAAGCATTGCAGGAAAACGGGGCGGACATCATCGAGCTCGGTATGCCGTACTCCGATCCCATTGGTGACGGGCCGGTGATTCAGGATGCGGCGCACAAGGCGATCAGCCACGGCGTGACCGTGCGGCGCATTCTCGATCTGGTCAAGCAGGCGCGTAACGGCGAGGGGTGCAAAAAGATCACCACGCCGATTCTTTTGATGGGCTACAGCAATCCGCTTATCGCCTACGGCGGCGATTGCTTCATGGCCGATGCGGTCGAGGCCGGTGTCGATGGCCTGCTGATTCCGGACCTGCCGCCCGAGGAGTCGGAGGATTTTCTCGAACGCGCCCGGAGCTTCGGCCTGACGGTGGTATACCTCATTTCTCCGGTGACGCCGCCCGACCGGATTGAGCTGATTGATTGCATGTCCACCGATTTTTCGTATTGTCTCGCGGTCAATGCCACCACCGGTACCGGCAAGCTCGACGCTGCTGGTATGGACGAGCAGATTGCCGAGTATCTGAAGCGCGTGCGGCAACATGCCAAGAAAAAGTTCGTGGTCGGCTTCGGCATCAAGGATCGCGAGCGCGTACGCAAAATGTGGGAGCTGGCCGACGGCGCGGTGGTCGGTTCGGCGCTGTTGCAGCAGGTGGCTTCGGCGAAAACGCCCGAAGAGACCGCGGTCATGGCCGCCGAGTTCTGGCAATCGCTGCGCTGAACCCGATGACGGAGCCTCACTCGCAGGGGCTCCGTTAAGCCCAACCTTAACCGATCATGAGCACGCCGAGCACACAGCCCCCGATGGTGACGGTCATCATTCCTCATCTGAAAAACCGGCCAATGCTTAATGCCTGCCTCGATTCTCTCCAGAACAGCACTTTCCAGAACTTTTCGATCATTGTCGTCGATAACGGTGGTAATGAGTCCGACCTTTCCGGACTTGAAACCGATTATCCCGACGTTACCATGCTTCGCCTGCCCGCCAACGCCGGGTATGCCGGCGGCTGTAACGAGGGGCTGAAGCTTGCTGATTCGCCGTACGTGCTTTTTCTGAACGACGATGCCATCGTTGAATCTGATGCGCTTGGCCATCTGGTTGCAGCCGCCGAGCGGGAGCCGATGATCGGTGCGTTGCAGCCGAAGATTCTTTCGGTGCCGGAGCGACGGAAGGGCAGGAGGGTTTTCGATTATGCCGGTGCTGCTGGTGGACTGATCGATCGGTTGGGCTATCCGTATTGTCTTGGTCGGAGCTTTCAGGATCGGGAGGAAGACCACGGGCAGTATGACCAGCCGCAGGAAATTTTCTGGGCTTCGGGCGTGGCGCTCTTTGCTCGTCGCGATGTGCTCGAAAAGCTTGGTGGATTCGAGGCCAGTTTTTTTATGCACATGGAAGAGATCGATCTGTGCTGGCGCATGAAGTTGCTCGGCTACACGGTGCGTTCCGTGCCGCAGGCTGTCGTTTGGCACGAAGGCGGTTCGTCGCTCCGTGAGGGTTCGCCGCTGAAGGTCTATTACAACCACCGGAACGCCATGCTCATGCTGCTCCGCAACCGGAGCGCTGCGCTGCTCACGCTACTCTTGCCGCTGCGTCTGGTGCTCGAAGTGGCGGCAGTGCTCTTCTATCTCACTGGTGGAAAAGAGGGAATGAAACGAGCCGCTCAGGTGGTGTGGGCAGCCGCCGCTACATTACGCAGATTGCCGGAAACGCTTCAGCAGCGCCGGATAATCCAGCGCATGAGAGCCGTCAGTGACAGGGAGCTGTTCCGCGACTCGTTGTTTTCGATCTTTCTTCCGAAACGCTTCCGTTAGCCTCAGTTCTTTTCTATCCAATTCCTCTTTTTCTTTCAAAGCATCGTCATTTTTTCGCTGAACTGTTTGCAGAAACGAAACGCGAGGAAATGCTATGTTCGTACCGTATGCTCGAACATCGCGTAAACTATCCCCTCTTTCAAACCGATCAGAATCAACATGAAACTCAAGGCATTGAGATACGGTGAGTTTTTCCAGGGCAAGATCAGCATGTACAATCACAAACGCCCCGTATTTATCAAATTCCTCGAATGCATCGAAAAAGAGACGCAGGAGTGGTTGGTCGATTTCTATCCACGGAACGGTCTGACTCCTGGAACGGTGCTTGCTATCAATCATCCTGAAGAGAATGTTTTATGCGAAATCCTTGGCAGGAAGAGCTCCGGGCGATTTGTACGTCTGCTGAACCCGGAAGTCGACCTAAAAGAGGTGCTGGCACAAAGTGAACTTGCACTTGCTGATTGATACGACGAAGAATAACCATGCTCCACGAATCAATCGAATCGATAAGACGCCAGGTGCTCACCCAACTGCACACCGCCCGGGAAGAGGGGCGAACTCCGGAATCGATTACAATCGCTCCACACACCTATTACCATTTTCTGGTTGCCTTCATGCACCAGCTTAAAGCCTCATCCAACGGTGTCGAACTTTTCGGTATTCCGCTGGTCATCGCTCATGATGTCGATGAAATAGCCGTGACCCTAAGCTGATAGGCGCTATTCCGGCCTGCACCTTTTCCAGGCTCCAAGGAATGAACCTGCAACGTAAAAGCGCACAAGGCTATAGCTTAGCGTGAAGAAGAAAGCGATTTTTCCTGCGTTCAACCATGGTCCCGAAATAGTGGATAGATGAGTGAATAGGTGGATGTGTAATAATTCGTCAGCCTCAAACGGATAATAAAGCGTATAACCCAGCGCAAGGCTTCCGGCGAGGGATAAGCCCGCAACGGCGATCAGTAAAGCAACATATTTCAAGGGCTTGTCGGTCATCTCCTGGCTCTGGAAAGCTATGCGTTCGCTGACATCATAGTGTGTACCATCAACCGGTACGGTATTTGAGTCCAGGCTTTCGACGATCAGGATTCTTCTCCACTCAATTGCTGCGCTGACCAGGCGGCTGAAAATACCCCTGACAGGCCGGATTTTATTCCACTTATCTTCAAGCCATGACCGGGCCATTTTACGGCTATCGACAGTTTCATCCTTGTATGCCGTCAGCAGGTTCGGCTGCACCCAAAGCAGAACGGCGGCAATGATGGACAGCCAGCGCCACAAGAGCGAGTCGTTCATGATGCCATAACTGACCAGCGCCGTGGTTGCCAGTGTGGTGATTAACGGAATCAGGTAATAGGCCCACCGTTTCGCTGACTTGAAAGCTCTTGTTTTCTGGTGAATCTCCTTCCAGACAAACTCGGCGCTGGTGTTGGCGGTTTTGGTGTCGATAATCTTGTCAATGATGCCGAAGAAAAGCTCCTGATCCGTCCAGTACAGGTTGTGCGCAACGCCGGGAATGCCGTAACGCCTGAAAACGACATCGTGATTACCTATCGGGTCGGTGTTGAAAAGTGTTTGATACACCGGAGTTTTCATCGCCTCTTCCAGATGATGGCCAACCGGATCCTGTTCGTCGCAGAAGTTGTAATGAAACATCTTTTCCGGAGCGGATACGGCGACTGTGCTGGTGTCGTGGAGATGGAGATAATTATCGGACCAGAGGGCAAGAAATTTATCGACAGGAGAGCCGATCGTGATGAAATTGGTTACATGATTTTTCCATGATACGTAGGGGATGTCAGGCGCGGCAATGCTCTTTTGCTTCTCACCATTTGCAGGTACGGTATTGGCGTTAAACAGCTCGTCTGCATTTGGAATGATGTGCCTGATAACGTCGAGAATAGCCGGGTTGTCTTGCTCGGCTTTCCATATGCTCTGGAGTTTTCCGTGCAGGTAGTTCCAGTTTTTTTTCTCGATGTCATGAATGAAATCGTACCCCGGAAAGGGCAGGCTCTCCGGCCACTCTTCGCTGGTGTAGTCGTTTCGCCGGATGTCGTCCCTGATGTGCGCGTACACCAGTGAGTCGAAACTCATGATGCTGCCGAGGCTGTGTGCGAGGATTGTGAATTCCGGTGGTTCGTATGCCGGTTTTTTACCGTTCTGCTCTTTGCTCTGGTAATAGATTTGCCAGTACCATTGCAGAAAATCCCTGATCATGATTTCATCCAGCACGACATGGAAATGCCTGACCGCGCGTCCTCGGGTTCTGCCGTAATCACCATAAAGATGCACGTCGCCCAGGAAGCCGTCAAAAACCAGTTTCGTCAATGCTGCATATTTGAATGCCAGCATCTCTTTAACGGGGATGGTCGTATTGACGATGGACTTGAGCATTGGCAGCACCCAGGAAGCCATCGGCTTGCCATTCTTCTTCCGAAGCTCAAGCTTTTCGAGCAGGGCTGAGGCCCACTCTTCGGTTGAGGAACCGAAGGTTTCAATATCGCTCCTGAGGATGAATTGCCAGGCAATATCGACGAACCTGAAGTTCTTGCCGTTGGGGTCAGTGGAAATCGCTCCGTTGAACTCCTGCGGGTTGGAATCCTGCGATACCGAAATGCCCTCGAATTCTGCCCAGCCGTGCCCGATTCCGTCATTGCGAACGGTTTGTTCGGAGAGATTGGCTGGTATGATAAAATTATAGGTCGGGGTTTCGGAGGATGAGCCGCGTTGAAACCACTGTTTTTTTGAATCTGGAGAGACGGGGTCTCTGTGGCGAGCTTCACCGAAACGCTCTACAACCGGAGGGGCCGTGACATTGGTTTTCTGCTCGCCCATGCCATGAACAACGACGATATAGTGTCTTTTCTGTTGGGCAGGTGCCAAATTTGAGGGGTTATTATCCACGGCTCTCTCCTTTTCTTTCGGTGAATAGATAAAGGGAAACACGTAAAAAGTAATGTTTTTTTTCCCCTTTGTTAAAGGTTCAATACCGATGGATGGTCAGCTCATTCCGGTGCAAGGGAGATTTGTGAATCTTTTTCGATCTCTCAGAAATGATTGTAAATCAGTAGGTTAGCAAGGTTTTTGCTAAAAGGTAGGGCATTGGTTGGCCAGACAATCGGTGTTCCGATTCGAGACGATATCGGAGGTCACTCGCCGGCGAAGTCAGCCCAGTTGTTCGGCGTTTCGTACCAGCGGAGGTTTTTGATGGTGACGCCTTCGGGGAGCTTGTCGCTGATCTGGTTGAAGGCCCATTTTGCAAGGTATTCGGCGGTTGGGGGCTCGTCGGTGACTAGCACGCGAGTGTTGCGTTTCAGGATGAATTCGAGGTCTTCCTTGTCCTCTTTCCAGACCGCAAAACCGTGGTCGAGTTCGTTGTGAATGTGCTTGTCCATAATCTCGCGCAGGAACTTGAAGTCCATGACCATACCCTGCTCGGCATCTCCAGCACGCCCGATGACCGGGCCTTCGACTGTTGCTACAATCACGCCGCGGTGGCCGTGCAGCTGGTTGCAGAAGGTGAAGCTGTTGGGGAGGGTGTGCCCGTAATCGATCTCGATTTTTCTTGAGATAAGCATTCCGTCGCGCAGTGTCGTATTCATGGAACTGTAGGCAAGTGTACGTAAAATTTTTCAGAAAACATGGGGCATTTTCCATTCGTTCAGCTGACCTGACATGTGGTGCGGCAAGGGGTAGATGGTTGCTTTGCAGCGTTTTGCGTACATTTGGCCAGCTGGCTTTATCAAGCGTTTCTATGTGGCGGATTTTTCCTCATATCCCTACAGGAAACCTTTAAGAGACCGGCAGGACTTTATAGCATCATACGGTGGGCTGTTTCAGTTCGCTGCCATAAGTTTTAGGGAAGGTGATTATGAGTGTACAGGATATTTGGTCGTTAATTCAGGAAGAGGCGCGTCTTGAGTGTGAGCGTGAGCCTGAAATTCGCCTGTTTCTGGAGCAGCACATACTTCGGTATGAGGAATTCGCCCCAGCATTGGCGATGCTCCTTTCTGTGAAGCTCGGTTCTAAGCACTTTCCTCCACCGGTGCTCGAGGGGATTTTTGAGGATTTCTACCGACAAAGTCCGAAGTCCGTCCGCTGTGCTGCTTGCGATATGGAGGCTACCCGGGAGCGCGATCCGGCGGCGGTGAACTATTTTGAAATCATGCTTTTCCTCAAAGGCTACCAGGCGTTGCAGTCCTACCGTCTGGCTCACTGGCTGTGGCAGAACGGGCGCAAGTCGCTGGCCTATTTTTTGCAAAATCGCATGTCGGAAGTATTCGGCGTCGATATTCACCCGGCGGCCAAAATCGGCAAAGGTATTCTGTTCGACCATGCCACGAGCATCGTTATCGGTGAAACCGCTGTGGTTGATGACAATGTTTCGATTCTGCACGAGGTAACGCTCGGTGGTACCGGCAAGGAGAGTGGTGACCGCCATCCCAAGGTGGGTAAGTCGGTTATGATCGGCGCGGGCGCCAAGATTCTTGGCAACATCAAAATCGGCGAAGGCGCCAAGATCGGCGCGGGCAGCGTGGTGCTCGACGATGTGCCACCGCACTACACAGTCGCCGGTGTCCCCGCGCACATCGTGGGCCGCACCGAAGTGCCTGAACCTTCCCTCGACATGAACCAACGCCTCGTGTTTCCGGAAAAGCACAAGCAGAAAGGCGGCGAACACCATTCGTGTTTGTGAGTGAACGTAATGAGTAAGGGCGACTGATTGGTCGCCCTTAGTGTATCAGAAATAGAGGGTAACTTTCCAGTCTCCCTCTTTGATCTTATACTAATCAATGCTCATTTCGACCGGAAAGTGGTCGCTGAACCCTTTTTTGCTCTTTTGGTCGAACGCCTTTGGCCCTTTGTTTTTGGGTCATGACTAGAACAACGACCTAGTTCTGAGAATTTTGAGGATGCTCAAGTATAAGTTTTGGTTCCGACAATTGTATCGGAGTTCGCACTCTTTGAGGTGTAGATAAAAGGTGCTCTTGCTCATTCCTCGAAACTTGGTGAGCCGGGTTTTGGCTAGACCCCAGAAACCTTCAATTCTGTTAATGTGGTTGCGGTCTTTGGCGAATTCATTCTTGCCATGATCGATGCGGAACTGCTTGTTGTAGCCTACGTCAACCAAGCCATCATAGCTCGAAAGGCCATCGGAGTAGACAATGCTATCGTAGGTTACTTTGCCTCGTATAATGTTTTACAACGTCACTTTAGCGCAATCTGGCACAATCTGGCACAATCTGCGTGTACCCTTTGCCGTGCCGTTTGACGAGGCCAAAAACGATGGCTTTGTCATAAGCACCACGACCACGTTTGCCTCGAACCCGACGAGCCCCGAAGAAGGACTCGTCAACTTCGATCTCGCCACACAAGGGTGATTGCAACTCGCAATGTTCGGCAATTCGTTTTCGAATAGCCTTGAGGTATCGATTCAGGGTATTGCGGTTCAGACCACTAAGGAGCGCAATCTGAGTGGCGTCCAAATCAGCAGTAAAAGAGCTGAACAGCAATCTGAATTTAGCCTCTGAAATTTTTGAACGGTTTACGTATCGGTTATTTATTTGCATAACAGTAAGTTAGAAAGATTTCTAACCTTCTGTTCTAGTCATGACCCTTAAAAAAAGAGGCTTTTTATCAGGCGGTTTGTGGTCACCCCCCAAACCTCATCCTCAGCGCATCCCGATAAGCCTCAAGCCTTTCCGCAATCTCCGCCATGTGATCGCCGCCGATCTTTTCCAGCAGGGCGTTGGCGATGACGGGGGCTACGACGGCTTCGGCGACGATTCCGGCGGCGGGGACGGCGCAGGTGTCGCTGCGCTCAAAGCGCGACTGAACAGCTTCGAGCGTGGCGAGGTCGAAGGAGCGCAGCGGGGAGACGAGCGATGAGATCGGCTTCATGGCGGCGCGGATGTGGATCGGCTGGCCGCTCGACATGCTCCCTTCGATGCCTCCGGCGCGGTTGCTCTCGCGCCTCAGTCCCTCTTCTCCACCTGCAAAGAGTTCGTCGTGCACCTGCGAGCCGGGTTTGCGGGCGTTGTCGAAGGCTGGGCCGATTTCGACCCCTTTGATCGCCTGGATCGACATGATGGCGGCGGCGAGCTCCGAGTCGAGCCTGCGGTCGTGCTGGACGTAGCTGCCGAGGCCCATCGGCACGCCGGTGATATAGAGTTCGACGATGCCGCCGAGGGTGTCGCCGTCGGCTTTGGCCTGGTCGATGGCCGCGATGGCGGCGTCGCTTGTTGCGGTATCGATCATGCGCACGGGTGATTTGTCCGCTTCGGCGGCGAGGCTTTCGGCTCCGGCGTCGAGCAGCTCCGACAACGAGACTGGGGCAGCAGATTCAGAGATAGGACCAATGGTGGAGATGTAGCTGCCGATCTGGATGCCGAGCTGCCGCAAAAATGCTCGTGCCAGCGATCCGGCAGCGACCCTTGCGGCGGTTTCGCGTGCCGAGGAGCGGTCGATGACCGGGCGGATGTCGTCGAAGCCGTACTTGACGAAGCCGGTGAGGTCTGCATGGCCGGGTCGCGGGATGGTGATTTTCTGCACTTCAGCGGCGTTGTCGTCGAACTGCGCCATCGGGACGGTCCAGTTCTCCCAGTCGCGGTTGCGGATGAGCATCGCTACAGGCGAGCCGATGGTTTTGCCGAACCGGACGCCGGAGAGCATTTCGGCGCGATCTTTTTCAATCTTCATGCGCCCGCCGCGCCCGTAGCCCTGCTGGCGGCGGGCGAGCTGGTCGTTGATGTTGGTTTCGGTCAGCGCGACGCCTGCGGGCATCCCTTCGACGATGGTTGAGAGCGCGGGGCCGTGTGATTCGCCTGCGGTGAAGTAACGGATCATATCTAAACTCTCTCGAGATTAAAAAAGCCCGGCGATTTGGCGCGCTGGGCTTTTGAACTATGGTTTCAGCCGGAAATCAGCGCAGCTTTTTGGCGGCTTCTTTGGCGTAGTAGGTGAAAATGATGTCGCCGCCGGCACGCTTCATGCAGAGCAGCGACTCCATCATGACGAGGCCTTCGTCGAGCCAGCCGTTGGCGGCAGCTGCCTTGACCATCGCGTATTCACCCGACACGTGGTAGATGGCGACCGGCACGTCGAAGCGCTCTTTTGCGCGCCAGACGATGTCGAGGTAGGCCAGGCCAGGCTTGACCATGACGATGTCCGCGCCTTCGACGATGTCGAGTTCGATCTCTTTCATTGCCTCTTCGGTGTTGGCCGGGTTCATCTGGTAGGTGCTCTTGTCACCGAACTGCGGAGCGGAGTTCAGGGCGTCACGGAACGGGCCGTAGAAGCGCGACGAGTATTTGGCAGCGTAAGAGAGAATGCCGACGTCCGAATGGTCGGTTTCATCGAGCGCCTCGCGGATTGCGCCGACGCGGCCGTCCATCATGTCACTCGGAGAGACGAAGTCGGCACCGGCGTTGGCGTGCGACACAGCCATTTTCTGGAGCACCTCGACGGTTTCGTCGTTCAGGATGATACCGTCTTTGACGAGACCGTCGTGGCCAAAGGGGGTGAACGGATCGAGTGCGACATCTGTCATAATGCACAGATCGGGTACCTCTTTCTTGATGGCACGGATCGCCTCTTGAATGATGCCTTTGTCGTTGTAGGCTTCGCTGCCGTCCTCGGTTTTCTGCTCCGGAATGCCGAACAGGTCGATGGCCTGGATACCGAGATCCCAGAGTTCCTTGCACTCCTCGACAGCTTTGTCGATGGTGTAGCGGAAGCTGCCGGGCATGGAGGAGACCTCTTCAACGTTGTTGGTACCGGGCATGACGAACAGGGGAGACACGAGGTCGTTGACCGTCAGCGTGTTTTCCTGCACGAGGTTGCGGAGCGCGGCGGTTCTGCGAAGTCTTCTCGGGCGATTGACAATGTTGAGGAGATCGAGCTGGCTCATGGTTCTGGAATGATTTTGTTATGAAGAAAAACGAAGATAAGAAAATCCGTCAACATCGTGAAGGAAGCCTTGCGTTTTTCAGGGGTTATGGTTAGGTTCGACTTGCCTTTATTACATTGCTTATACATTTCTTTTCAATGGACTTTTTTCGATATGACTCCTGACCTTCAGCTCGCGCTTGAACTGGCCGAAAAGGCAGGCAAACTTACGCTCGACTATTTCGGACGCCGCTCGCTTCAGGTCTTCTCCAAACGCGACGATACACCTGTGACCGAGGCCGATCGCAGAGCTGAGGAGCTGATTCGGCAGGGTATTTCGGCGAAGTATCCCGACGACGGTTTGTTTGGCGAGGAATTCGACGAGCGCCCCTCAGGGAATGGGCGGCGCTGGATTATCGATCCCATCGACGGCACCCGCTCGTTCATCCACGGCGTGCCGCTGTACGGCGTGATGATTGCGCTCGAAGTTGAGGGGTTGATGCAGCTCGGTGTCATCAATTTTCCTGTTCTCGGCGAATTGTACCAAGCCGAGCGGGGGAGTGGGGCGCAGATGAACGGCACAAGCATTCAAGTCTCGGAGATCGCCGAAAAGGCTTCGGCCACGGTGGTATTCACTGAAAAAGAGTACCTGCTCGATCCGCTATCCTCGCATCCTGTCGATCAGCTTCGCATCGATGCAGGTCTGGTGCGTGGGTGGGGCGACTGTTACGGCCACATGCTGGTTGCGTCGGGCCGTGCTGAGGTTGCGGTGGACAAGATCATGAGTCCGTGGGACTGCGCTGCGGTTATTCCCATCGTTACCGAGGCTGGTGGTTGTTGCTTCGATTACCGGGGACAGGAGTCGATCATCGACGGGGAGGGTCTGGTGAGCGCGAACCGGGCGATGGGCACGACGCTTGTCGAGGCTATTGTCAAGCAGGAGAATGCCCGATGAGTGCGGTGATTGTGTTGCTGGTGCTCATTGTTCTGCTGCTCGCGGTTATCATTGCCATGCTGGCGACCGGTTGGCCCGGCAAGCAGAAAGAGGAGATGGAGCGGCTCGGCAACAGTCTTCGCCGCGAGATGGCCGAGCAGCGGAGCGACAGCCTTCAGCTTATGAAAGCCATCCGCATTGAGATCGAGGATGCTGTCCGCGAATCGGTTGAGCGTGAGATGGCCGCTGCAGCTGCACCAAGAGGGCGTTCTCGGAGAGGCTCACGAAAGAAGGTTCAAGAGGTTGATTCCGGTGCTGCTCGCGATATGGGTGGTGCAGAAGAGACTGATAACGGCAGTTATGAATCGCCTTTACAGGCAATGCAGATCTCGCTTTTTTCGGAAAAACCTGTAACGGCGGAGTCCTCAAAGCCGTTGGCGGATGTAACTGAAAAGCCAGTTGACCTTAAGCCGGAAGCTGAAACAATCCACATGGGGTACATTGATGACATTCCCGATGTAGAGTGAGCTGCAATGAGATGGTGTTGATCGTCTGGTTGATTTGTCCGGCGATACCAATAAAAAGGGCAACCAACTGGTTGCCCTTGCAATTTCTTTTTTTGCAGCTCAATTGAGCGCCTCTGCAATTGCCTTTGCGAAACTTGGGCCGTCGAAGTATTCGGGAATAATGTCCACTTTAATGCCCATCTTTTCGAGTGCACCAGAGGTGGTGGTACCGATGGCTGCAATTTTCACTGAATCAGCGACCTTTTTTGAGCCCATAGCCTCGAAGAAATTTCTGGCTGTCGAAGGACTTGTAAAAGAGAGGCAGTCAAGCTTGCCTTCAGCAAGCATCTCTTTGACGCGTTGCGTGTCTTCGAGCGACGGTGACTGGTTTTCATAAACCGTCACTTCGACGCAGGAGCCGCCACGCTTGGCAATGACTTCGGGAATGGTGCCAAGCGACAGGCTGCCACGGACAAAGAGGAAGGTCTTGCGCTCGATCTCACGTGCGTCAATGCCCGACATGAGACTGACGGCGTCAGCGCTCTTGGGAAGAGGTTCGATGGTGACTCCGTGCTTTTCGAGGTCGCCACCGGTGGTTTTGCCAACAGCCCACACGCGCGTGTTCTGCAGATTCGGCAACTCAGCGGGAGACTCTTTGAGTAACCGTTCGAGAAAAAATTGCACGCTGTTGGGGCTGGTGAAGAAGATGCCTGCAAATTGGCTGAGGTTTGGTACCTTCCAGCCGGCAACCGGCCTGATTTCGATGGTCGGAAAGACCACCGTCTTCAGGCCGTACTGCTCAAGCTCCCTCACAAAAGGCGCTGCCTGATGTTTCGGTCGTGTAACGAGAACTGTCTTCATCAGCAGGTTTTACGGATGTCAGCAAGGATTTTTTCTGCGCCCATTGACAGCAGAGTCTCTGCCAGCTCGATACCAGCGGCTTCTGCTTCTCCCGGGGTTTTGACCGCTTTGGTCACTTCGTTGCGAAGACCGGTTTTGCCGTCAACTGAACCAACAAAGGCAAGTAACTTCAGAGTGCCATCGATGTAGGAACCGAACGATCCGATCGGGATTTGGCAACCACCCTGCAAATGCCTGAGCAGCGCACGTTCGGCGCGGCAGCACATTTCAGTGTTGTCATCGTTGAGCACGCGGACAATTTCTCTGGTTTCAGCGTCATCCGTACGGGTCTCGATTCCGAGTGCGCCCTGCCCAACCGCCGGAAGCATGGTTTCGTGCGGCAGGATTTCAGTGATGCGGTCGCTGAATTCAAGGCGATACACGCCGGCGTAGGCAAGCATCATCGCGTCGAAATCACCTTCATCGAACTTCTTGAAGCGGGTGTTGAGGTTGCCGCGGATGTCCATAATCTCCAGATCAGGCCTCAGACTCAACAGCTGCGACATTCTGCGCAGGGAGCTGGTAGCCATCTTGGCGTTCTGTGGAAGATCCATCAACCCCTTGCCGGACTTGGAAATAATGATGTCTCGGGTATCTTCACGCTCGGTGAACGAGGTGATAACCAGGCCTTCCGGCGTACCGGTCGGAACGTCCTTCAGGCTGTGTACAGCCAGATCGATCTCACCGGCAAGCAGGTGTTTCTCGATGTCCTTGGTGAACAGCCCCATGTCTCCGATTTTGGACAGCGGAGAGTCGAGCAGCACGTCACCGGTCGTTTTGACCAGCTTGAGCGTGATGTTCATGTCGGGAAAGCGCCTGGAAAGTTCTTCTTTGGTGAACTCAGCCTGCCACAGGGCGAGGGGGCTGGAACGGGTGCCGATGATAATCTCTTTTTTCAATGCGGGTACGGATTGATTTTATTGGAGTGACTGGTTTGGTTCTTCAAGATCGAAGATGTTCCTGACGAGGTTAACCTTGCTGGGGATGTTGTCGGCGGTATCGACCGGAGCCTTGAGCATTTTGATCGGATGATGCAGAATCTTTTTCAGAATCCTGTCGGTCAGGTGTTCCATGCGTTTGAGTTCTTCTTCGCTCACCTTGTGGCGGTAGCGTTCGAGCTCTTTCTCCTTGATTTCAATGAATTTGGACTGCAAATCAACGATGGTCGGACGCACCTTGAGGGTGTTGATCCACTGGCCGAAGCCGACCAGCTCCTCGTCAATGATGTCCTTGACCTTTGGAAGCTCTGCGCGGCGGCGTTCCAGGTTCTTGTCGATGATGTGCTTGAGGGCGTCGATGTCCTTGAGGAACATGTTCTGCAGCGAGCCCACTTCCGGATCGACGTTCCGGGGCAGACCAAGATCGAGGATGATGACCGGTTTCAGGCGGCGTTTCGCCATGCTCTGCTGCATCTCCGCGGCGTTGAGGATGTACTCTTTGGTGCTGACTGCGGTGATGATGATGTCGAATTCGTGCAGGTGTTCCTTGTAGCTTTCGTAAGGAAGTACGCGATTGGTGCCCAGCTCTTCGGCAAGCGCCTCGGCTTTGGATTGCGTCCTGTTGGTGATGACGATGTTGCGGGCATTCTTGGCAAACATGTGCTTGGCCGCCAACTCTCCGGTTTCGCCGGCACCGATGAGCAGCACCTTTTTCATAGAGAGGTTGGAGAAAATCTTCTGGGCAAGCTCGACAGCCGCGTAGCTGACCGAAACAGCGCCTTCCATCAGCTTGGTGCGAGTTTTGACCTTCTTGGCAACGCTGAATGCTGTGTGGCACAAACGGGTGAGCAGAATGCCGGCTGTCCCGACTTCAGCAGCGATTCGGTAGGCATCCTTGACCTGTCCGAGAATCTGGCCTTCGCCGAGCACCAGAGAATCGATGGCGCTGGAGACCTCGAAGAGGTGACGGGCTGTGCCGCAATAGAAGCGGTTGAAGAAGTGTTCGGGACGGACGGCGTTACGGGCGTCCTTGTATGAGATGATGTAATCTTTGAGATAATCGCAGTTCACCTCGGGCATTCCCGGAACCACATAGAGTTCCGTACGGTTGCAGGTCGATACAACCATGGCTTCACTTGCCAGTCCGCTCGATACCAGGTCGGTGACGAACTCCTTGTTCTGAACCTCCGAAAGAGCGATCCTTTCACGGATTTCAATAGGTGCTGTCTTGTGGTTGACACCAACTGAAATGATGTTCATAGCAGGATTGTTTTGTTTGCCGTTTGTGAACCGTGCGAAAAGAGTCGTTTCGGGCGCTTCCGAAAGTATGTTAATATATTCTAAAGGCCTGAATTTTCAAATTGATGGCGACGCTAAAAAGTTACCGGCGGCGCCTCCGGGAGCCGGTCAAAGGCCGACTCCGTGAAAACTTGGCGTAAAAAGGCTCATGACGAACAGGAAAGCCGTGACCAGCACGAACGTGGCGATGAGCAGTACGGCCATGTGCTTGATGTCCCAGCCGAACAGCGGTTTGATGACCAGACTGATGCCGTAAAGCAGCCAGATGACGCCGACCGACAGGAGCCTGGGGTCGAGCAGGTTGATAGCCTCTTCGGAAGCCTGCTGCTCGAGGACTCCCGCCACCATGGTGACCGACAGGAAGAAGAAGCCGAAAGCCACGGCGTGCATGATGAGCAGTTCGAGCGCTTCGAGGTTCGGCAGCCGCTGAAAGAGAAGGCCGAAGCGGTTGAGGCGTATCTGCCGGAACAGCACCAGGTAGATGCCGCTGTACAGGCCGGCGATGGCCACCGAACTGAAACCGAAGATCGAAGCGATCAGGTGCACTCCGATGCCGATTCCGCTGACAGCCGGTCCGGGATCGATGGTCTTGGCGCTAAGAATCGATGAGAGCAGCGCCGAACCCGCCGCGAAGGCGATCACGAAAAAGCCGGTTTTATCGCTTTTGGTAGTCAGCTCTATGAACATGTAGGTGATCGTCAGGGTCAGGGCAACCATCCCCATCAGGTTGTAGGCCGAGTAGCTCAGCCGGTACCCCTCCAGCGAGGTGAGCAGGCCGATGTCGGCGACATGGGTGACGATGGTGATGATGAGCGCCGGCTGTTTGAGTTTGCCGGCAATCGGCAGCTCGCGGAAAAAGTGGAGTCCATACAGCACGGTCGTGGCGATGTAAAGCACCGGCACGACCTGGGTCAGGACGAAAAGCGGGCTGTTCTCAAGAAAAATATTTCCCATAATACGGATAAAAACAAAATCATTTCACAGGTCGTAAGGGGCTTGTCAGGGCTGTTTGCAACGCCTTTGGGCAGTGCGTTTCCGGTCATGCCACCAGTTTTTAACCAAAACCCGGCAGGTACGGGTTTTCATGCCCCTTCTGTACTAATTCAAAGAATAATCAAAGGAAAAAGTGTATATTCGGCCCGAGTGAACTTATGTCATTAAATATACTTATTTATCGCCAAAGATGAGCAGGAAACAGAATATTCGCAATATCGCCATTATCGCGCACGTTGACCACGGAAAGACGACCCTTGTCGATTCGATTTTTCAGCAGACAGGTGCTTTCAGGGAAAACCAGCAGGTGGATGTCAGGGTGATGGACTCCAACCCCCAAGAGCGGGAGCGGGGTATTACCATCTTCTCCAAAAATGCTGCTGCACAGCACAAGGGTTGCAAGATCAACATCGTCGATACTCCCGGCCACGCCGATTTCGGTGGTGAAGTGGAGCGCATCCTGAAGATGGTGGATGGCGTGCTCCTGCTTGTCGATGCTTTCGAGGGGCCGATGCCGCAGACCAAGTTCGTGCTGCGCAAGGCGCTTGAGCTGCACCTCAAGCCGATCGTTGTGATCAACAAGATTGACCGTCCGCAGGCCGATCCTGAGAAGGTGCACGATCAGGTACTCGACCTGTTCATCGCGCTTGGCGCCGCCGAGGATCAGCTCGATTTTCCCTACATTTTCGCTTCGGCCAAGAACGGGATTGCCAAGTATGATATGGCGGACGAGGATGGCGATATGAGCCTTCTGCTCGACATGATCGTCAAGGAGATGCCTGCTCCGGAAGCTGACGATGACGCCGGATTCCAGATGCTTGTCACCAGCCTCGACTACAATGACTATATCGGCAAGATCGCCATCGGGCGCATCCAGCGCGGCAAGGTTTCTCCCGGCGACCAGCTTACCCTGGTGACGCAGGATGGCGTGGTCGGCAAGGGCACCGTCACCAAACTCTTCCTGTTCGATCGCACGCAGCGCGTCGAGGGCAAGGAGGCTGAAGCTGGTGACATCGTGGCCATGGCGGGCATTGCGGCGGCCAACGTCGGTGAAACGCTCACCACTCCCGACCAGCCGGAAGCACTCGATTCGTTCGAGATCAGCAAGCCGACTCTTTCGATGCTCTTTTCGGTGAACGATTCGCCGTTCGCCGGGCAGGAGGGCAAAGAGGTGACCAGCCGCAAGATTCGCGAGCGCCTGATGAAAGAGGTGATGACCAACGTTGCGCTCAACGTCGAGGAGACCGACAGCGCCGATACCTTCAGGGTTTCGGGCCGTGGTGAGCTGCACCTCTCCGTGCTGATCGAGACCATGCGCCGCGAGGGCTTCGAGCTGGCGATCTCCCGCCCGGAGGTGATTCTCCGCGAGGAGAATGGCGTGAAGATGGAGCCGGTCGAGCACGTCACCATCGACGTTCCGGATGAGTATGCTGGCGTGGTGATTGAAAAGATGGGGCGCAGAAAGGCCGAGATGACCCACATGACCACCCTGCGCGGCGGCATGAACCGCCTCGAGTTCGAAATTCCGACGCGAGGCCTGATCGGTTACAACCTCGAGTTCACCACCGACACCAAGGGCGAGGGCATCATGTCGCACGTCTTCCACAACTACCAGCCTTTCAAGGGCAGGGTGCCGTCGCGTGAAACCGGTGCACTGGTTTCAGCTGAAACCGGCGTGGCTGTCTCTTACGCCCTTTCGAGCCTTGAAGATCGCGGTACGTTCTTCATCGGCCCGAACACGAGGGTGTATGAAGGCATGGTCATTGGAGAATCGACCCGTGACCTCGACATCACGATGAACATCTGCAAGACCAAGAAGCTTACCAACATGCGTGCCTCCGGCTCGGACGACTCGATCCGCCTGACACCGCCGCGCAAGCTCTCGCTCGAACAGGCGCTCGAATTCATCAACGACGACGAGCTGCTCGAAGTGACGCCCGAGAACATCAGGATTCGTAAGAAGATTCTGAACTCCGACCAGAGGGTCAAGGCGGCCAAAAGAGCCAAGGCTGCAATGGGATAATGGATAATTGACAATTGATAGTTGATAATTGAAGAAGGCTGCTCCGGTTGGGGTGGCCTTTTTTGCTTAGGGTGAGCAAAAAAAAGATCAGTCGGATCGGTCTGAGCTGACTGATCCAACTGATCTGAAAAGGCTTGGGAGATTCTGCGGAGCTTGCTTCGTTACAACCCGAAAAACAGCTTGCGCATCGCCTTTCTTGCGCTGGCGATGGTGGTGCGTACCACCTCTTCGTCGAGGCCTTTCAGCTCGGCGATCTGTTCGGGGGATTTGCCGTCAACTTCGAGCAGGGTGTAAATTTCGCGCTCCGCTTCCGGTAATTTTGCGATGCACTCCAGCAGTCGCTGCTGTTCACGGTCTTGGCCGCCGTTTCCTGCGGTTGCGTCTCCATCGCGCTTGAACAGCTCATCGGCGCTTGCCGCAACCGGCAGCTCGTCGCTGACATCGCCGAAGAGCTTGACGAAATCGGTGAAGCTGAGCCCGCTCGCGTTGCACGGCGTGATGGCGTTGTTGAGTATCTCTTCGGCGAGCTTGCGGAACGGTGCGCCGATCTCTGGCAGGCGGACGGCGAAGTCGAAGCTGTCGTCCATGTCACGCGCTTCGAGGTTGTAGGGCACCTTCATCAGCACGTTGATGCCTGCTGCCTTTGCATATTTCCCGGCCATGCCGCTGCCGTCGTCGCGGTTGACGATCATGCCGAGCAGGCGTGAGCGGCCTCCGATAGTGCGGAAGTAGTTGTTGGCCTGGCAGATGTTGTTCGAGGTGAAGATCGACTGCCGGTCGTTACTGGTCACCAGAATGACCTCCTCGCTGAGCGAACGGGCCAGAGGCGTCGCAAAACCGCCGCACACCACGTCGCCGAGGAAGTCCATCAGGATGATGTCGATGTCCCACTCGAAGATGCCGAGCTTTTCGAGCACGTCGAAGCCCGAGATGATGCCGCGTCCACCGCATCCGCGCCCGACCTGCGGACCGCCGAGTTCGATACCGTAGATCGGCTGCGGAAAATCCGGAATGTCGCGGCGGAAGACGATGTCGCTGATCTGTATCTGTTCGTTGCGGGCGTTCTTTTCAGCAAACACCTCGGTCACCGTGGGCAGCGACATGCCGCCGAACAGCGAGGTGGTCGAGTCGTGCTTCGGATCGCAACCGAGCTGCAACACCCGCTTGTTCATCATGGCGAAGGTGGCGCTGAGGTTCGTCGTGGTGAAGCTCTTGCCGATGCCGCCTTTGCCGTAAATGGCGATAGTCCTTGGTGCCATATCGATCAGTGCCCCGTGTTGCAGGTTGCCATGCCGCCGTTCTTTTCAGCCTCCGAACCGTCCTGCCAGTGGATGATCATCTTCAGGCAGCCGGGATCGTCGAAGGCCTGCATGTAGGCCTCCATGAGGTTGTCTTCAAGCGAGCACTGGTGCGTGAAAATTTTTTCGGCGTTGATTTTGCCGCTTGCGATCAGGTCGCGCACACGGCGCAGATCTCCCTTTGCCCACTGCCGGGCGGCGATGAACGATAGCTCCTTGTTGAACGCCTGGGAGTAGTCGATGTTGATGCGCTGGTAGTAGCCCCCGAAGATCACCTTGCCGTGGAACTTCACGAAGCGCAGCCCGGTATCGATGGCGCTCATGATGCCGGTGCTGTCGATGAGCACGTCGAATTCGTGCCCCGCCAGCGCTGCTGAAACATCCTGCTTGTCGGGGTTGACCTTGATGTCCGCTGTCGAAATGTCGAGCCGGTTCTGGTGTGGCTCGGTGACCGCTACGAGGCTCGCGCCCATGTGCTTTGCCAGCTCCGCGGCGAGAATGCCCACTGCGCCCTGGCCCAGCACCAGCACTTTCTTGCCCTTCACCTCCGCCAGATCGACGATGTGCAGCGCTGTTGCGCCAAGCGGCAACGCAATGCCGCACTGCGGATTGGTGATGCCGTCGAGTACCGTGATGCTTTCGACCGGGCAGACAATGAACTGCGACGCGCCGCCAAAAGCTGCATTTACATCCTCGTAGCCGAACGACCCAGCCACGTAGGCATACTTGCCGATCAAATCCTGATTGACGTGGTCGCCCGCC
>DRSQ01000023.1 GCA_011372505.1 Chlorobaculum parvum
CCGGTCGGCTACCAGATGGCTGCCGACGGCTCGCGGGCCGAGATGACCAGCTTCTCTGAACTGCTCTTCAACCCCTACGTCTGGCTGCAATTTCCGCACGTCATCGCCGCTGGCGTCACCACGGGCGGATTTCTCGTCATCGCGGTGAGCGTGTGGCACCTCATGCGGAAGACCGGTGACGAAGATGCCTTCAGAACCTCGCTCAAGTTCGGCGCGATCTACGCTTTCGTCGGAACCGTGCTGGTCACGATGGCCGGTCACACGCAGATGCAGGAGATGGTGCACAACCAGCCGATGAAAGTGGCCGCCGCCGAAGCGCTTTGGGAGACCGAAGACCCGGCGAGCTTCTCGCTCTTTACCATCGGCGATGAAGAGAAAATGGAGGATGTCTTCTCGATCCGCATCCCCGGAATGCTTTCGTTCCTGGCGTTCAACTCCTTCGAGGGTGAAATCAAGGGCATCAAAGATCTGCAAGAGAAGTACGTTGCACAGTACGGACCGGGCAACTATGTACCGTCGGTGGTCACCGCCTACTGGAGCTTCCGCTTTATGGTGGGCGCGGGCACGGTGATGCTGCTGACCGCGGTGATCGCGCTCTTCAAGGTGATCCGCGACGACTACAACTTCGGCAAGCTCACCGGAGCGCTGCTCATCTGGTCGCTCTTCCTGCCCTACATCGCCAACTCGGCGGGCTGGATTCTGACCGAGATGGGCCGTCAGCCCTGGATCGTCTTCGGGCTGCTCACAACCGAACAGGCGGTGACGCCCGCGTCGGTGGTCAGCAGCGGAGAGCTGCTGCTCTCGGTCGTGGTGTTCACCATCATCTACGGCGCGCTGACGCTCGTGGATGCGTTACTCTTGAAAAAATATGCAACGGCTGGCCTTCACGGCGCCGAATAAACCGAAAAGGAGACAACAATGGATTGGCAGACAATGCAAATCATCTGGTTCGTCCTGGTCGCCGTTCTGTTCACCGGATTCTTCATTCTGGAAGGATTCGACTTCGGCGTCGGCATTCTGCTCCCCTTCATGGGCAAGGATGACCTCGAACGCCGCACGGTGATCAACACCATCGGCCCCTTCTGGGACGGAAACGAAGTGTGGCTTATCACCGCTGGCGGCGCGATCTTCGCCGCGTTCCCGCACTGGTACGCAACGCTCTTCAGCGGCTTCTACCCTGCGCTGCTGCTCATGCTGGTGGCGCTCATCTTCCGCGGCGTGGCCTTCGAGTACCGTGGCAAGAGCGACAGCGCGGCGTGGCGCAGCTTCTGGGACTGGAGCATCTTTCTCGGCAGCGCCATTCCGGCCCTGCTCTGGGGCGTGGCGATGGCCAACTTCATCCGCGGCGTGCCGATCGATGAAACGATGAACTACACCGGCGGCTTCTTCAACCTGCTCAATCCCTACGCGCTCGCTTGCGGACTGGCCTCGCTGATGATCTTCACGCTGCACGGCGCGGTGTTCCTGACGCTCAAGACCACCGACGAGCTGCACGACCGCGCGATGGAACTGGCCAAAAAGGTCTGGATTCCGGCCACCGTGCTCTCGCTGATTTTCGGGGTGTACACCTATTTCGAGACCGACATTTCAAGCAAGCTCGGCGTCAACCCCGGCGCGATCCCGATCTTCAGCGTGCTCGCGCTGCTCTCGGTGATCGTGCTGCTCAACAAGGGCGCATCCGGCTGGGCGTTCGTCATGACCGCCATCGCCATCGCCTTTTCGACCATCACCATCTTCATGGGCCTCTTCCCGCGAGTGCTGGTTTCGAGCACCAACCCCGACTGGAGCCTGACAATCTACAACGCCTCCTCGTCGGAGTACACCCTCGGCATCATGACCACGGTCGCCGCCATCTTCGTGCCGATCGTTCTGCTCTACCAAGGGTGGAGCTACTGGGTCTTCCGCCAGCGCGTGTCGAAAAACTCGAAGCTGGAGTATTGAGTTGGGAATGATGCCGTAAGACGACGAACCATCTCAATTCCTGTAGAGGCAGTCCTGACTTGTCGGGGCTGCCCCTCTTTTTTGGTCGAAATCGATTCCCGTCCAAATCCATCCCATTAACCCAAAACCGCTACCCTTGTTGCAACGCTCACGGGAATTCTTTACCATTGGTACCGTGTTATTGTCCCAAAATCCACCAATGATTCACCATCACCTTGCTTTCCACAGAACCCGGTCGCGATGAATATTGACCGGAACCTCATGCGGCTGCTTGCTGAACAGAAGCGGCCTTTTCTCGTTTCGAGCCTCGCGGGCGCGCTGGGGGCGCTGATGCTCGTGGCGCAGGCGTGGGTGCTGAGCGGCGTGATCGACGCGGTGTTTCGGCAGGCTCCGGCGTGGAAAACGATTCTGCCGCTCGTCGGGCTGTTCGCGCTCTTCAGCACCCTGCGCGTACTCGCCGGATGGGCGGGCCATCACGAGGCGAAAGTCGGCACGCTCGCCATCCGCAAGACGCTGACCGAACGGCTCTCCGGCACGGTTGCGGCGCTGGGGCCGTCCTACACCCGCTCGGCGCAGAGTGGACGCATCGTCACCACGCTGCTCAAGGGGGTGGAGTCGGTCGATGCGTGGTTCAGCCAGTACATTCCGCAGCTCTTCCTCGCGCTCATCATTCCGGTGGTGATCCTCGCGGCGGTCTTCCCGGCGGACTGGCTGTCGGGCGTGATTCTCATCGTGACCGCGCCGCTGATTCCGGTCTTTATGATTTTGATCGGCAAACGGTCGAGCGCGGCCACCGAAAAGCAGTGGAACACCATGAGCCGCATGAGCGGACACTTCCTCGACATGTTGCAGGGGCTGGCGACGCTGAAGCTCTTTGCGCAGGCGCGGACGCGGCGCGACGGCATCGCCGAGGCGAGCGAGAACTTCCGCCACTCGACGATGCAGGTGCTCCGGATCGCCTTCCTCTCGTCGCTGACTCTCGAACTGGTCGGCACGCTCGGCACGGCGGTGGTGGCGGTGAGCATCGGCGTGCGGATGCTCGGCGGCCATCTCGCCTTCCGCCCCGGCTTCTTCGCGCTGTTGCTCGTGCCGGATTTCTACCTCACGCTCCGCCAGCTCGGCACGAAGTTCCACGCGGGCATGGAGGGCGTCACCGCCTCGAAGGAGATGCACGAGATTCTCGACCGCGCCACGGAGATTCCCGAAGCGGGTTCGCGCGACCTCGACGCCAGCGATATTTCGTCGCAACCGATCGTGCTTGACAATCTGAGCTACAAATTTCCTGGCAGCGACAAACCGGCGCTCGACGGCGTGAGCCTTACCATCGAACCGGGCACTGTGACTGCGCTCACCGGGCCGAGCGGCGCGGGCAAAAGCACGCTGCTGAACCTGCTGCTGCGCTTCATCGAACCGGCGGACGGGACGATTATTTTGGGCGACCGCAAGGCGCGGGAGTTCAGTCTCGACTCGTGGTATCGCCAGATCGCCTGGGTGCCGCAGCACCCCTTCCTCTTCAACGCCACCATCCGCGAAAACCTCTTGATGGCCCGGCGCGACGCCACGCCGGATGAGATCGATAACGCGCTGCAACAGGCCGGGTTGCTCGACATGGTGCGCTCGCTGCCCGACGGGCTGGAGACGATGATCGGCGAACAGGGCGCGCGACTCAGCGGCGGCGAGGCGCAACGGCTGTCGCTCGCCCGCGCTTTCCTGAAGGATGCGCCGCTCCTGCTGCTCGACGAGCCGACCTCCCACACCGACCCGATCCTCGAAGCGCAGCTCCGTAAGGCGATGTCGGAACTAATGCGCGGGCGCACGGTGGTGATGATCGCGCATCGGCTCGAAACGATCCGCAACGCCGACCGCATCGTGGTGCTCGACCGTGGCCGCTTGGCCCAGAGCGGCACGCACGACGAACTGATGACCGACGAAGGATTCTACCGCGAGGCGGTCTTTTCGTCGATGGAGGAGGCTGCCGCATGAAGACCTTTCTACGACTGGCGGGGCTGACGCGCCCGTTCGCGTGGTGGATGCTACTCGCCGCGCTGATAGGCTTCGCCACCATCGGCAGCGGCATCGGCTTGTTGATGGCCTCGGCGTGGCTCATCACCACCGCCGCGCTCATGCCCGCGCTCTCGGCGTTGCAGGTGGGCATCACCGGCGTGCGATTTTTCGGCATATCTCGCGGCGTCATCCGCTACGCCGAGCGGCTCATTTCGCACGACACCACCTTTAAAATTCTCACCCGCCTGCGCATCTGGTTCTACGACGCCGTCGAACCGCTCGCCCCGGCCCGGCTCGCCTCGTACCGCAGCGCCGACCTCCTGAAGCGGATCGTCGATGACATCCAGAGCCTCGAAAACATCTACGCCCGCGTGCTCGCCCCGCCCGTCACCGCTGCGCTGGTGACGCTGCTGATGTGGTTTATCGTTGGCCACTGGTCACTCGCCGCCGCCGGAGGCGTGCTCGCGAGCCAGCTCTTCGCGGGCCTCGCCGTGCCGCTGCTGACTGCACGACTCGCCGCCGGAACCGCACGCGGCGTCACTGCGCTTCAGGGCGAGCAGCAGGTGCTCGCGGTCGATCTGGTGCAGGGCATGAGCGAACTGCGCGTCTTCGGAATGGCCGACGACTACACCACGCGGCTACACGAAGCTGAAGTAAAAAAGCTCGCCTTGCAGAAACGTGCCGCCTTCATCGAAGGGCTGCACGAATCGCTCACCGGGCTTGCGATGAACGGCGCGGTGATCTGGATTCTCTTTTCGATGGTGCCGCTGGTGAAGTCGGGCGAAGTCAGCGCAATCACGCTCGCCTCGGTGGTGTTCGGCGTCATGGCCTCCTTCGAGGCGTTCCTGCCGCTCACCGGCTCGGTGCAGAACATCGAAGCCGACGTCCGCGCGGGCGACCGCCTCTTCGAGATCATCGACGCAAAGCCTGAAATCACCGCTCCCGAACGCCCGGAAGCGTTCCCGAAATCGACGGCGATCGAGATCAACAACCTCGGCTTCACCTACCCCGGCTCGGATCGCCTGGCGCTCGACGGCGTCTCGTTCAGCGTGCCGCAGGGCGGACGGATCGCCATCGTCGGCCCGAGCGGCGCGGGAAAATCGACCATCGCCTCGCTCATGGTGCGCTTCTGGAACCCCGCACAGGGCAGCATTTCGATTGGCGGGCAAACCATCGACAAGCTCGACCCCGAAGAGCTGCGCCACAACATCGCGGTCGTTTCGCAGCGAGCGTACCTCTTCGGCCAGACAATCCGCGAAAACCTGCTCCTCGCCGCGCCCGAAGCCACGGACGAGCAGCTCCGCAACGCCCTCACGCTATCGGGACTCGGCGAGCTGCAAAACCGCCTCGACGACTGGGCCGGTCAGCACGGCATGAACCTCAGCGGCGGCGAACGCCAGCGCCTCGCCGTGGCGCGGATGATCTTGCAGGATGCCCCTGTCATCATGCTCGACGAAGCCACCGCCAACCTCGACGCCCTCACCGAGCAAGCCCTCCTCGACACCCTCGACCGCACCAGCCACGGCAAAACCGTACTCGCCATCACCCACAACCTCCACCGAATGGAGCGCTACGACGAAATTGTGGTGCTCTACGAAGGCCGGGTGATCGAGCGCGGAAGCCACGAAGAGTTGCTGAAGAGCGACGGCTTTTATGCGGGAATGTGGAAGTTGCAACACGGGAAGGAAATGTAAGATACCGGCCGGGAAAGCACCGCGTTTATCATCACCCTTGAAAAAAATGAAGCTTTATTACCACCCACACACTACAGCTAAGGTGAGAACAGCGTAGAGCAAACCGAACGCCCAAGGAATCCAGCTTTCGATATTACTGAGATTCCAGCGTTTCGATTCATGAAGAATCTCATCTTCACGAGAGTACGAGGCATACGGAAGACTCTGTTCCATCTCCATGAGAACCTTGAACTTCGCATGGTTAAGCTTTCGGTAGGAAACAAGCAATGCCGCCCAAGCCATGCAGATGATAATACCTGCCGCGGGAAGAGCGCCAAGCCACAAATGGCGACCAGATGAACCGACGATCTCTTTCCCCTTCTCCATCAGGGCATAAAACGCTACAAGAGCGCTATTGACCGAAAGCATCCAGGTATTGGCCGCAGCACGCCTGTCGCTCACCTTTTCACTTGTCTCTTTGTAAAGCTTGTACAGTTCAAAGAGCGATGGTTCTACATCTTGATTCGCCATAGTCTTCTCCTCCGTTTATGCTTATGATTCAAGCTATTATATGCCACTTAAACAATCAGCAAAACAAACAGAATAATACCACCTGACCTTGTTCAAGGTGTTGGACGCGACTTCCTCGTCCTCATAACCCGCGATGTGTCGAAGCCCTGCGCTTTCGCCTCTTCCAGCAGTTTGGCGTAGAGCGCTTCGTCCATGTACGGGGTTCGGGCTAAAATCCAGAAGTAGTCGCGGCTGGAGGCTGTGACCAGTGCCCAGGTGTAATTTTCGTGGTCGAGGCCGAAGACGGTATAGGGGCCGTAGAATGGGCCGAAAAACGAGACCTTGAGTGCACCGACATTCGGGTCTCCGGCGAATTTGGCTTTGCCTTCAGCGGTTTTCCACTTCTTCTTTTCGGGGTAGTAGCCTTTGTTGAGCACCTGAAGCTTGCCGTCGTCGCGCAGGGTGTAGATGGCCGAGACATGATCGGAGCCGCGTTCGAACCAGTTGTCGATTCGGGCAATTTCGTACCAGGTGCCGAGGTAGCGGTCGAGCTTGAAGTTATCGACCGCCACGATCCCCACCGGCACACTGCCACACCCGGCAAGCGTGACCATCCACAACAGCAAAGGCAAAAAGAGTTTTTTCATCGGTTTTCTCCCGTTTTTTCAGAAAAAAAATTCAAGTCTTACATTCCCGTTATTTTTTCTTACCCAGCTCGTTCCGGCACACTTCGCCGGGGTATTCGAGTTCTACGGTGGAGTGATAGATACCGTGGCGGGCGACAAGGACGCGAATATCCTCTTTGATGCTGGCATACTCGGCAGGCTTGACGTCGCAGTCGATTTCGAGGTGAGCGGTAAATACCGTGCGTTCTCCGTCGAGCGACCAGAGGTGAGCGTGATGTACGCCGTGAACATGCTCGGTCTCCTGAATATCACTGACAACTTTGTCGAGGCTGAGTTCGGTCGGCACAGCTTGCAGGAAAACCGGCACCATCGCGCAGAGGTTTTTGACAACGCCGGTGAGGATGTAGAGCGTTATGACGATGGCGAGCAGCGGGTCGAGAATCGGCAAGTTGACGAACAGCAGCACAACCGAGACCACGAGCACCGCAAGCCAGCCAAGCACGTCTTCGAGCAAGTGCAGCGCGATAACGCGAGCGTTCATGCCCGTCTGGCCCTTGAGACGCAGCATGGCCAGGGAGTTGACGCCGACGCCCACAAGCGCGAGCACAACCATCCCCTGCGCATCGGGAAGCTCCGGATGGATCAGACGAGGCAGTGCTTCGATGAGCACCACGAAGGAGCTGACAAGCATCATCAGGGCGCTGAGCAATGCGCCGAAGATCGAGAAGCGCTGGTAGCCGTAGGAGTAGCGCTTGTCGCCCGTTCGCCCGGCGAGCTTCTCGAAGTACCACGCCTGACCGAGCGCGATGGAGTCGCCGAAGTCATGCACGGCGTTGGCGAGAATCGCCGTACTGTTGGTCAGCACTCCGCCGATCGCTTCGAGAATCGTGAAACCGAAGTTCAGGAAAAACGCGGTGCGGATGCTGCCCACCACGTGATGGTGATGGCCGAATTGTGCTCCATGCGAATGATCGTGGTGATGGCCGTGATCGTGATTATGGTTGTGATAGTGCTCGCTCATGTTGAAACTAACAACCAACCCGGCACCGGGAATTCCCGGCAAACCAGACCGAAATCAGTCGAACACGACGGTCTTGCGCCCGTTTATGAGAATGCGGTGGTCGCAGTGCAGGCGCAGGGCGCGCGCGAGCACGAGGCGTTCGAGGTCGCGGCCCTTGCGAACGAGATCGTCGAGCGTGTCGCGGTGCGTGATGCGGATGATGTCCTGCTCGATGATCGGCCCCTCGTCGAGCTCGTCGGTGACGTAGTGGCTGGTCGCGCCGATGAGCTTCACGCCGCGCCGGTAGGCCTGCCTGTACGGGTTACCGCCGATGAAGGCCGGCAGAAACGAGTGGTGGATGTTGATGATCCGGCCCGCCCAGCGACGGGTGAACTCCGGCGAGAGCACCTGCATGTACCGCGCCAGCACGATGGTGTCGATACCGTGCTCGTCGCACAAAGCCATCTGCCGCCGCTCGGCTGCGGTCTTCTGCTCCGGCGTCACCGGAATGACGTGGAACGGAATGCCGTGCGCTTCGGCGAGCGGCGCAAGGTCGGGATGGTTCGAGATGATCAGCGGAATGTCGATGTCAAACTCGCCAAGGCTGTGCCGCCAGAGAATCTCGCGCAGGCAGTGGTCATATTTCGAGACGAAAACCGCCATACGGTTGCGCATTCCCGAAAAACGAATCGTCCAGTTCGCCCGGAATTCGCGGCCGAGCGGAGCGAATGCCGATTCGAGGTCATCTGCGGGAATAGAAAAATTATCGATACTCCACGAAACGCGGAGAAAAAACTGACGCTCATCCACATCGACATGCTCATTGAGGTCGAGAATGTTGCCGCCACGCTCGTAGATGAAATTGGCGATCCGCGCCACAAGCCCCACGCGGTCGGGGCAGGAGAGCAAAAGTACGGCTTTGGAGGGTTCGGCAGCAGAAATCGATGACATAAAAAATTGAATCGTGGTTGTGTGATAACAGCTGTTTTATAACATAGCGAACGGCATCATGAAATCGAGTAAACAGTTAAAAAAGCAGACAAAACGGCAATTCATTAAACCAAGGTAAAATCCTTATCTTGCGCGTTGTGAATAAACCAGACAGCGATGAGCACACTTAGTCAACCAAAGCGCATAAATATCTTTCGAAGCATACGCACTTCTGATCGACGTTATGAATGATAGACGACATACACAACACCTGCTCCTTGCGGCAGTCCTGCTGTTCTGCACCATCTCTTTTTTTCTGCTCGACCAGCCTCTGACGCTGTTTTTTCATCAGCTTGACACCGGCCTTTGGCATGAGAGCTGGAAGATGGTCACAAAGGCGGGTCGATCGGAGTGGTACCTCATTGGCGGCCTCACGCTGTTCGCATGGTTCCGGAAACGCGACCGGCAACTCGGAATGAAAGGACTGTTCCTGTTCACCACGGTGGCCGCTTCGGGGCTCGCCGCCGATCTGATTAAAGTCACAGTCTGCCGCGCCCGGCCCAAGCTGCTTCTGCAACAGGGCATCTATGGTTTCGAGCTGTTCGGCTGGAGTCTGGAACATGCATGGCAGTCGTTCCCCTCCGGCCACTCAGCAACGGCCTTGAGCGCGGCACTAAGCCTGTCGCTTCTGCTGCCGCGCTTCCGGCCTGTGTTCATCACTGCGGGCATCGTGATTGCCGTGAGCCGCGTGGTGCTCTGCCAGCACTACCTGAGCGACATTGTGGCCGGTTCGGCGCTCGGCGTCGTCACCGTCGTGGTGTTGCAGCCACGCTTTTTCCGTGCCGATCCCGATTGAAAACGAGCTGATTATCAACGCCATTGACCGACGATTCACCATGAATAACGATACTAACAGACTGAACAGGAACCTGCTGCTAGCCGGTCTCGGTCTTATCGTCTTCCTGTGCTTTTTCGCGGGCATCGGCTCCGGGCCGCTGTTCGACGTAGATGAAGGCGCCTTCAGCGAGGCTACGCGCGAAATACTGGTATCGAAAAACTACCTCACAACCTATCTGAACGGCG
>DRSQ01000024.1 GCA_011372505.1 Chlorobaculum parvum
GTCGTGGCCGAAGTGGTCGATAACACCACCTCGCGAGGCCGCACGATCCGTTTCCTCAATCCCGACATCAACGTCTTCGAGATGGTCGAAAAGATCGGCCACGTACCGCTTCCCCCCTACTTCGCCCGCAAACCGAAAGAGTCGGACCGCGGCGACTACCAGACCGTCTATGCCAGTCAGACCGGAGCCGTGGTCGCGCCGATGGCCGGACTTCACTTCACCATGCCGCTGTTGCAGAAAATCCAGAAGGTGGGCGTGAAGATTCTGCCAATCACGCTGCATCCAAGCCTGAGCACCTTCAACGCCATCGAGGTCGAGGATGTCTCGAAGCACAAAATGGACTCCGAGTACTTCAACATCCCCTACCAGACGGCCATGGAGATCAACGAGACCAAGATCAACAAGTCGGGCCGGGTCTTCGTGGTGGGAACGACCACCTGCCGCGCTCTGGAGGCCAACGCCACCGTGGAGGGCAAGATCAAGTTCGGACAGGGCTGGACTGACAAGTTCATCTATCCCCCCTACAACTTCAAGGTGACCGATGCGCTCATCACCAACTTCCAGCAGCCCGAAACGACCCTGATGATGGCGGTCAGCGCCTTCGCCGAGCACCATCTGCTGATGGACGCCTACAAGACCGCGCTCAAGAACAACTACCGGTTCTTGGCCTACGGGGACTCAATGCTCATCGTCTGAAGCCCATGAAAACCGTTGCAATCATCGCCGCCAGCGGCGTCGGCAAGCGCATGAAGCTCGATGGCGGCATGAGCAAGCAGATGATCGAAATCGGAGGCCATACGGTCATCTGGCACACCATGAAAGCCTTTCAGGACGCCGAATCGGTCGAAGCGGTCTATATCGCCACGAAAGCCGACAGCATCGAACCGTTCGAGAAGCTGGCCCGCGAGAATGGATTCACGAAAATCCGCTCGATCATCGAGGGCGGCGAGGAGCGGCAGGACTCGATCTACAACTGCATGAAGCTGATCGAAAAGGAGATCGAAACCTCCAGCGTGATGCCCGACGCCATTCTGGTGCACGACGGCGCGCGCCCCTTCATCCAGCCGGAGGAGATCGACGAGATCGCCCGGCGGTCGGCTGAGCACGGCGCGTGCGTTCCGGCCACCAAGCCGAAAGACACAATCAAGTTCATTGGCCGCACGCCCGACGTATTCGGCGAAACACTCGACCGCAGCCGTCTGCTCCAGGTGCAGACGCCGCAGGGATTCGCGCCGGAAAAGCTGCTCGAAGCGCACCGGAAAGCCGCCAGCGACGGCTTGTACGCAACAGACGACGCAGCGCTCGTCGAACGCTACTTCCCCGAGCAGGAGATTCAAGTCTATGAGATGGGCTACCACAACATCAAGATCACTACGCCCGAGGACGTCCCTGTCGGCGAGGCAATTCTTGCCGGATTAAAAGCTAAAAAGCAGGCAAATTAATTGCGCTCCGGTGCTTGTATTTTGAAAAGCGCCGTCGTATATTAACAGCCCTTATGGTGAGATAGCTCAGTTGGTTAGAGCACAGGATTCATAACCCTGAGGTCGAGGGTTCAACTCCCTCTCTCACCACCACACAAGTAACGGAGGGCGGACATTCCTGTCCGCCATTCATAAGCGGATTAATGAAGAAC
>DRSQ01000025.1 GCA_011372505.1 Chlorobaculum parvum
CGGGAGTGCGACGAAGGCTTTGAGCACGTCGGCGCGGAAGGCGTAGAGACCGATGTGCCGGTAGTAGCGCGTATCGGGCAGCATTTCGCGGCGGTAGGGGATCGGACAGCGCGAGAAGTAGAGGGCATTACCTTTGGCGTCGAGTACCGCTTTGACGACGTGCGGGTCATCAATGATGTGGCGTTCGTCCGGCTTCAGCGGGGAGACCAGCGTGGTGCAGTCGGGCGTCGGGCCTTCGTCGACAAAGGGCGCGATGGCGAGGTCGATAGTCGCCGGATCGATCAGCGGTTCGTCGCCCTGGAGGTTGACGAAGACGTCGCCACCCACCTGCTCGGCGGCCTCGGCGATGCGGTCAGTGCCGCAAGTCAGATCGGGCGATGTCATCACCACCTCCGCCCCGACATCCTTTAGCACCGCGAAGATGCGCTCGCTGTCAGTCGCCACCACCACACGGCTGGCCAGGCGCGACTTCATCGCCTGCTCCCAAGTTCGCACGATCAGCGGCGCACCTTCAAGATCGGCCAGCATTTTCTCTTTCAGGCGGCTTGATGCGAGCCGTGCGGGAATGACGATGACGACGTTCATGGGTGGATAGTAGCGTTATCAGAACTCGATTTCAATGATGTAGGGGCGATCCCTTGCGGTCGCCCGTTTTTGAAAGCATCGAAAAAATGACAGCACACAACAGGCGCACGCCATGCCCCTTACTTTTTCGGTGATTCGAGAATAATGGTGACCGGGCCGTCGTTGATGAGCGAGACCTGCATGTCCGCGCCGAAGCTACCGGTTTCGACCGTCAACTCGGAATCACAGCGAAGCATTTCCACGAAACGGTCGAATATTGGCTGGGCGACTTCCGACGGCGCGGATTCGGTGAAGCCGGGACGGTTGCCGCGGCTGGCGTCGGCGTAGAGCGTGAATTGCGAGACGACGAGCAGCTCGCCGCCGGTCTCTTTGCGCGAGCGGTTCATGCGCCCTTCGTCATCCTCGAAAATGCGCAGGTTGGGGAGCTTGCGGCTCATCCAGGCGAGATCGGCGTCCCTGTCGTCGCGCGAGATTCCGGCCAGCACGAGCAGCCCCGCTCCGATAGAGCTGAAGCGTTCGCCGTCGATGGTGACGGCGGCCTCGCGCACCCGCTGTACTACGCACCTCACGAGCCGGCCTCCGGTTCATCGCCAAGCATCGAAGAAAGCGCCTTGCGAAGCTCAGCGGGCGACATGCCCTCGACCCTCAGCACTTTGCTGCGCGAGCTCGCACCGTTCATCACCGACACGCTGGAACGCGGCAGGCCGAGCGCTTTGGCGACCAGCTCGCAGCACTCCTTGTTGGCCGCGTTATCGACCGGCGCTGATTTCAGGCAGATTTTGAGCTGCTCGCCGTATCGGCCCGCGATGCCACTTTTCGACGAGCGCGGCTGGACGCGCACCGAGAGGCAGGCGTCGCCACCCTTCTGGCCGACAAATGGCATCGGCTCAGCCGATCACCTTCGGCACCTTGAAGAAGCGATCCTGCCGGTCGGGAGCGTTTTTCAGCGCCTCCTCGTTGGAGAGCGGCTGATGCTCCACGTCGGCACGAAGCACGTTGATTTGATCGTGAATCGTGTTGAGCGGCTCGACGCCCTCGGTATCGACCTCGTTGAGCTTGTCAACGTAATGCAGAATCGTGTTCAGCTCATCGGTCATCCGCTCCTGCTCGGCATCTGTGAATTTCAGGCGGGCGAGTTCCGCGATATAGGCAACATCTTTTATCGTGACTGACATCTCATAAATCCTTTTAATTAAAACAAATACAATCTTTACGCAACGCCCGGATCAAAGCCTGCAAATGCCGAACCTCTGCTCGTCGTCGCCCTTACTGGGGCGCTCGTCGAGCGGCACGTAATCGCGGCTCGGCGCACCGAGATAGATCTGGCGCGGACGGGCAATTCTCTGCTCCGGATCCTTGACATGCTCGATCCACTGCGCGAGCCAGCCCGGCGTGCGTCCGATGGCAAAAAGCACCGGGAACATGTCGGTCGGGAAGCCCATCGCCTGGTAGATCAGGCCAGAGTAGAAATCGACGTTCGGATAGAGCTTACGTCCGATAAAATAGTCGTCCTCCAGCGCAATCCGTTCCAGCTCGATGGCGATGTCGAGCAGCGGATTGCGGCCCGTTTCCTCGAAGACTTCGAAAGCGATCTTCTTGATGATTCGCGCCCGCGGATCGTAATTTTTATAGACGCGGTGCCCGAAACCCATAAGCCGACCTTCGCCGCTCTTGACCGACTTGATGAATGCCGAAACGTTATCGACCGAGCCGATTCCTTCGAGCATCCGGATCACCGCTTCGTTCGCGCCGCCATGCAGCGGGCCATAAAGCGCGGCGCACCCGGCGGCGATAGCCGAGTAGGGATCGACCTTCGAGCTGCTGACCGAACGCACGGCATTGGTCGAGCAGTTCTGTTCATGGTCGGCGTGCAAAATAAAGAGCACGTCGAGTGCTTTTTCAAGCACTGGATTCGGTTCGTACTTCTGCTCGGTC
>DRSQ01000026.1 GCA_011372505.1 Chlorobaculum parvum
GGCATCATCGTGAACGCCCGCAGAATCAAGGAAAGTCTCACCAAGGCGAGCTGGCTTGATGCTGGCAAAATCAGAGTCATCTACAACGGCTTCGATACAACCGCCATCGACCGGCAGTTTCCGGACGGGCTGCCCGACAAACCGGCAGGGTTCACGGTGTGCTCGATGGGCATTCTGACCCGGCGCAAGGGGTTCGATTTTCTCATGAAAGGCTTTGCGCGCTTCCTTGAACGTTCCGGAGCACAGGACGCGAAACTCGTCATCATCGGCAGCGGCCCGGAACAGGCCACCCTCGAAGCTCTTGCCGACGAACTCGGCATTTCCGGCATCACCAGATTCACGGGATTTCTCCGCAATCCCCTGCCCGAGCTGGCCCGCAGCCATCTGTTCGCCATGGTCTCGAAAAACGAGGGCATTGCCAACGCGCTGCTCGAAGGCATGTACCTCGGCAACGCCCCGATCAGCACCAGAGCCGGCGGTGCTGAAGAAGCCATCGACCACGGCATCAACGGCTATCTGCTCGACTACGGAGACGTCGAGACACTGGCCGACACCCTTGTAGAGCTGTATCAATCACCGCAGCTCCGGGAAACCATCGCACGGCAGGCCAGAGAGCGGGTCATCAAGCAGTTTGCATTGGAGCGGATGAGCCGTGAAGTCGTCGATTTCTGCAAGTCGCGACAAAAGAGGTAAGCTGATATTTTTGTAGACTGGCTTCACATGTTGTCGACTCCTGCTACAACCCCAGACCCAAAAGCAGCAACACACCTGCTTCGGATGCATGAATTTTCTCTTTCTTAATTCCGCACGCCGCGGATGGGGCGGCAATGAAAAGTGGACCAAAATGGCAGCAGAAGCCCTTGGCGCTAAGCACGCGGTCATGCTCGCTTACCGCGATCAGGCGATAGGTGATCGCATTGACGTTGAAAAAGTCCGTCTTCCTTTCCGCTGGGAGTTCGATTCGACCACCATCTCCAGCCTGGTCAGGCTCGTCCGTCAGAAGAACATCGACATTCTGATCCCAACCAAACGCAAGGATTACGTGATTGCCGGTCTTGTCTGCCGCCTCACCGGAGCCGCCAACATCCTCCGGCTCGGTATTGATCGCCCCCTGAAAAACACGCTGATTCAGCGGTTGATCTTCGGTACGCTGACAGATGGCGTCATCGTCAACGCAGACAAAATTCGCCAGACACTCGCCCGATCCTCATGGTTCGACACCGGCAAGGTCAGGGTGATCTATAATGGCATCGACAGGGAACGGCTGGAACTGGACTCCGGCAATCCTTATGAAAAGCCCTTTCCATTCACGATCGGCGCTGCCGGGGCACTTATCCCGCGCAAAGGATTCGACTTCCTCATTCGCGCGTTCGCCCGATTTACCAGTGGCAACCAAAGTGCGACCGACAGCGGACTCGTCATTGCAGGGGCCGGGCCGGAGCGGGATTCGCTCGAACAGCTCGCAGCCGATCTCGGAGTCTCCGCCCGGGTACGTTTTGCGGGACATCTCACCAATCCCTACCCCATGATGCGCGCCTGCGATCTGTTCGTCTCGGCCTCGCAATCGGAGGGTCTGGCCAATGTGCTGCTTGAAAGCATGGCGCTCCGTTGCGTCCCCATCAGCACCCTCTCGGGTGGAGCCGATGAGCTGATCGAGGATGGAAAAAACGGCTTTCTCGTGCACTACGGTGACGAGGAACAGCTCGCGGAAATCTTCGACAAGCTGTACAGAAACCGCGACCAGGTCGAGTCCA
>DRSQ01000027.1 GCA_011372505.1 Chlorobaculum parvum
CGGCTGATACGGCAACCACGATGGTGTTCTTGCGCGACGTATCGGACGATTTGGAGCCGCATGCACCAAGCAGCGTCGCGAAGAGAAGGGTGAGGATGGTGAACAGCGATTTTCGCATGGTGAATCCGTTTCAGGTTGTTTCGATTAAGCTGGCCTTTGTTCAGTCCCCGGGTGTGAATACTTCCGTGAAGCGGTCGATGCCGAGCACGCCGTGCAGCAGGAAGCCTTCGCCGTACATCACGCCGATCTGTTCGCCGAGAGAGCGGGCGCGGGCTTCGAGGCCTGGCAGGAACTCTTTGCGGTTGATCATCGTCTCCGGCACGTCGCTTTTTTCGTCGCGGGTGAACTGCGAGCCGAAGGCCAGCACGCCGCCTCTGGAACGCTCGAAGGTGGTCGAAACGTCCACGATAATCTCCGGATCGAACTGCTTGAACTGGATGTAGTAGAGCAGTCGCTTCGGGCGATGGGGCTCTTGCGGCTCACCGTTCTCGATGGTCTCGATCTTGCGCAAGCCAGCGTAGAAGCAGGCGTCGCTGATGAGCCGCGAGGCTTTCATGTGGTCGGGATGGCGTTCGTCGGGCGGGTTGCAGAAGACCGTATCTGGCCGGTATTTGCGGATGATGCGGACGATTTCGTGCAGGTTCTCCTTGTTGTAAAACAGCTCCGAATCGCCGAGATCGAGCTGCTCCCGCGCCGCATAGCCCATGCGCTCGGTGGCCAGCGCGGCCTCCTGGCGGCGGGTCTCCGGTGTGCCGGCGGTGCCCATCTCTCCCTTGGTGAGGTCGCAGACAGCCACGCGGCGGCCTTCGTCCATGATTTTCAGGAGCGTGGCCCCACAGGCCAGTTCGACGTCGTCGGGGTGTGCGCCGAAAGCGAGGGCGTAAACAGGTTCGATGGGTGCGCTCAAGGTAGGGTTTGTTTATATTGCGGCTGAGTAACCACCAGGCCCTTCCGGGCTTCAAGCAACTTCAGCCATAATCGATGATTAAAGTAAAAATAGTTCGTCTGAACGAAAAGGCAAGTTTTCCGGTCTATGCTACTGCTCATGCGGCGGGAATGGATGTTTCCGCCTGTCTCGATGCTTCCGTCACCATCGAACCCTCAGCGTCTGCGCTTATTTCCACCGGTCTTGCCATCGAGCTGCCTGAAGGATATGAGGCGCAGCTTCGCCCGAGGAGCGGCTTGGCGCTCCACCATCTCGTCTCCCTGCCCAATTCGCCTGCAACCATCGACGCCGATTATCGTGGCGAGGTTGGGGTCATCCTCATCAATCACGGGCGCGAACCCTTCACGGTCAACCACGGCGACCGCATTGCGCAGATGGTGGTCTCAAAGGTTGATCGCGTGGCGTTCGAGGAGGTTGACGCGCTCTCCGATACGGCGCGGGGTGAAGGGGGATTCGGGCACACCGGGATTAATGGATAGTTGATAATGGATAATGATTTGGCAGTGAGCTTTTGTGCTTACCATGTTCAGCTTTTCGGGCAGCTACGAAGAGTCGTTGTTTGTAACGCAAAAGGGCGAGGTGTTTAGCCCCGCCCTGGTTTTGGGATTGATCGCCTTTCGGCACTGCTGATGGTTACGCGCCCGGTTTTTTGTTCGGAACGGAGGCTGTTGCTGCAGATGGTTTTGACTGTACGGACGGTGCTGAGGCGCTGTCCGGTTTTGCTGCGGCGAGTGTCACTGGAATCTCCTTGGCCTGTTTTCTGGGTTCGTCGCCGCTTCCGGAGCCCATCATGAACGGTGGTTGCATTCCCTGCGAAAAGACCATGCCGGTGAGCTGGTTGATGCCTGAGCTGACGTTGTCGAACAGATCCTTGACCTGATCGGAGTTGACCGTCGAGTTCAGGTTTGAAATCATGCCTGCCCAGAACTTGCCCAGCTCGTTGAATGAGTTTTGGAGCTGTTCGGAGTTCAAGGTGTTGGTGACGCCCTCGATGAGCTGGCCCGAGACCGAGTTGACGTTGTCGATAATGTCTTTGACCTGATCGGAGTTAATGGTCGTGTTAACGCCTTCCATAATCTGGCCGGTGGCCGAGCTGACCGTGTTGATCATGCCCTGAACCGACTCGATGGTCGAATCGATCAGAATGCCCATGTTGCCGATCAGATGCGCCATGTCGCCGTTGCCGGCATTGGTCTGTGGTTCTTGCTCTGCCGGTTTTGGTGCTCCTGCAGCGGGTTTGCCGGTTTCTTCGTTAGCCATAATCGATGTGATTTGAAAAGAGTGAAAGGGTTTTTCCTGATGGAGCGTAAGCTCCTGATTGGAAGTTCTATGCGTTAAATATAGTTATAAATCACGTTTGAAACGATGGTTTGTTCCCCAATTTCCAGCACTTATCTGATTGAATTTCGGTAAAATTCCCGGATGTCGTCCTGACTGAAACCAAGTGCGTACATGAGGTGGATGGTGCCGAAGATCGCTTGCAGCCGGATGGTGCCGTTGGTGTGGTATTTGCGGGCTGAGGTAGTGACTGTCGAGTCGAGAATGTGGAATTCAGTCTGCCGCTGAATCCGTTCGATGATGTCGATGTCCTCCATGATCTGCATTTGCTCGTCGAAGCCGCCGATCCCCTCGAACAGCTCTTGCGTCACAAAGAGCGACTGGTCGCCACCACGGCAGATGGTGAGCGGGAACTGCGTGAACCAGCCGTAGAGCTGCATGAGCCAGTCGTGATCATCGAAGTTCATCCGGAAGCACCCGGCCTGTGCGCCACGTTCGACCGCCGACCGGATGTCGTCGCAGAACGTGGGCGGCGGAACGGTATCGGCGTGCAGGAAGTAGAGGATCGAGCCTGATGCGAGTTTTGCTCCACTGTTCATCTGGATGGCGCGTCCCTTTTCCGAGCGGCAGACGGTGACCGGAAAGGCGCTGGCGAGTTCGGCGGTGCGGTCGTCTCCCGAGACGCTGACGATGATTTCGGTGTCGCCTTGTCCAGCCGTCAACTCGAGTAGCATTTCAAGCGTTTTGGCGATGGTCGCCTCTTCGTTCCTTGCCGGGATGATGATGCTCAGCCTTGTTCCGGAGTCCATAATCCGCTTGCTTTGAGGTCTTCGAAAGTGTCGATGTCGGAGAGCGCCGGGAGCAACTCGTGCGTTTTGCCGTGATCGCGGATGATGCACAGCGAGTCACCGAGCACCTCCGATGTGCTCCATATCCGGTCGAGAAACAGCTCCGGAAATGGCCGCTTCAAGGCCGAGAGGTAAAACCCGCCGTCTCGCGCCGGGCCGAGCACGACGTCGCAGGTGTCGAGTTTCCGGAAGGCGAGATCGAGGATGAACGGGCTGATCTCCGGGCAGTCGGTGCCGATGAGCGCCACGCGGCTGAAGCCGAGCGAAAAGCCCTTTACGAACGCCCGGTGCATCCGCTCGCCGAGGTCGCGGCCTTGTTGGAGCCATGCTTCCGTGTCGGTGGTCAGCAAGAGGTCGGTGTTGGGGATGAAATCGGAGTAGGCGATGGCTTTGGCGGCATCGACGGAGGTTATCGCGCGTCTTGTCAACTTCCGGAGCTGCTCGTATATTCTCAGCGCCTCGGTGTCGCCAATCGAAGCGGCAAGTCGTGTTTTGACCCAGCCGGCGACGGGGTTTTTTGAAAAGACGATCAATAGTTTGTCATTCCGGCTTTTCATGCGAGGCTCTCCGGCTGGATGGTCATTTTTGCAGGATGGTGTCGCTTGTTGTCGATCGAGTCGAAAGCGCAAAAGCCGCAACCGTTGCGTTTCTGACGGTTGCGGCTTTGAGTTGGATGCGGCGAAACGGTTGATGGCATAATGCCGGTCTCCGTCTGGTTGTGGGCGAAAGGATCAGCCGCCCATCCGCTGGTGCAGCTTTTCTGCTACCTGCCGTCCGCTGAGCGCTGCGCCCTCCATCGAGGCGAGGTAGTGCTGGTCGGTGTAGTCGCCTGCGAGGTAGAAGTTGCGGATCGGGCTGACCTGGTCGGGGCGGTACTGATCGACATCTGGCACCGCTTTATAGACCGATTGCGGAATCTTGACGATGGTCGATTTGAGCAGCTTGGCATCGCGCGATTTTGGGAAGCGATCGTGAATCTCCTTCATCACCATCTCCGTGATGACCTCGTTCGGCAGATCGAGCAGCTGGTGGGCAGGCGCGAGCACGAGGCTCATGACGCTGCCACCGGTCGCCGTGCCCATGCCCGCCTGGAAATCCTCCGGGCAGGTGATTGAGACGTCGGCGAAGGTGGCGAAGGTTGTGCCTTGCGAGAACATCAGGTTGTCGGTATCGGTGATTTTCTTGTCGAACCAGAGCTGGCAATTGGCCACCGGGCTGCCGACGAACTGGTGCAGGTTGCGGAAGTAGTCATGCTCCAGCCACTCGTTCGGCACGATTTTCTTGACGCTGTGCACCGGCAGGGCGGAGATGTAGGCGTCGGCCTCGATGGTGTGGCCGTCGTGCAGCACGGCGTTCTTGATGGTTTTGTCATCATTCAGCTCGAAGCGTGACAGGCGAGCATCGATGAAGATGCGGCCACCCTTGCTCTGGATGTACTGGCGCATCGGTTCGATCATCGAGTCTCCGGGGTTTTTGCGGAAGAAGGCGAACTTGGTAGCTGCGTAGTCGGTACCAAAGTACTTGAAAATGGTGATCATCGGGCGGGCGCTGATGACGTTCGGCTCGATGAAGTTCATCGCCAGCGCAATCGCTCGCCAGAGCTTTTGCAGCGAGTGCTCCGACGCACCGTGCAGGTGGTGCCACTCGGAGTAGGTCATGTGATCCTGGCTGCGGAAATACTCCTCGTTGCCGGCAAGCGCGGGCCAGAGCCCCTTGATGAGCGATATCTTGTCCCACATCGTCAGGAAGTCCGCCTGCAAGCCGCCGACCACCTCGGCCCACGGGCTGGGCAGGTTGGCTTTCTTGAAGAACGACTGTTTACCGTCCGACTCGGCATAGATCAGCGAATGCTCTTTCCAGAGGTAGTTATCACCCGCGCCGATTTTGTCGAGGTATGACTGAAGCTGGGCGTAACCGCCGAAGACGATATGCAAGCCGGACTCGATCGAGTCGCCGTCACTGTCTTTCCAGACTGAAACTTTACCGCCGAGAACCTTGCGTTTTTCATACAGTTCGACGGTATGGCCGCGATCGACCAGTTCGATGGCCGCGCTGAGACCTGCGACACCGGCTCCGAATATGGCTACTTTCAACGTTTTGTAAGCTTGGGGTTAGATATGCTGAATAAATGTGTCGCGGGGAATATAACGATTTGTCGCCGTATCCCGAAAGTACCGCTCTGCCGTTGTTGAGGGAGTTAGTGATTATTCAGCGTTGATTACTCCTCTTTTTCGTCCGTATTGTCCGTATCAGCGTTCTTTTTCGGTTCGTCTTCCTGTATTTTTTTTCAGGAATAGTTCGACATCGTTCAGAAAACGGGCGCCGAGGTGGAGCGACTCTTTGAACACGAAGCGCACATCCTGAGATGCGGGGCCATGTTGCCTTGCCTGCTGTTGGAACGCGGGTCTGGAGGATTGCTGTGGCTCATCTGAATCGCCGGAGAATTTTCTGGATACTTCTTTCATGATGGTAACTGACAAGTCGGTAAAATCGGCTGGCTTTGCCATTCAGCGCGCAGGCGGTTCAGCCCGCCCATTCAAGACAAAACGCTTGAGAGGCATAGATTATTAGGTTACATTCTTGTTTGCAAATACCAACATCGCCATCACGCTCTTTTCCTCGTTTTTGACTCTGTATCCTAAATTATTTAGGGAAAGTGCTGATAAAATCCGCCTTTATTAAGAATAGGCTTGTTTATTTCTTGGATTTCATTAATTTCCTACAAAATCGAAGATTCTGCTTATGTCCGGACACCTCGATCTCATCGATCTGAAAATCATCGAATCTCTCGGAGGCAATGGCCGGGTGCGGCTCAGCGAGCTTGCAGAAATCGTTGGCCTGTCGATTCCGTCAGTCAGCGAGCGGCTCGACAAACTGCAGAAGAACGGTATCATCAAAGGGTTTACGACCGAAGTCGATGAGCGTCGGCTCGGTTTCGACATTCAGGCCTTCATTCGGGTGCGGGTCGATTCCTCCAAACATTACAAGTCGTTCATGGAGCATGTGATGAAGGAGGATGAGATCATGGAGTGCTACTCGGTTACCGGTGAGGGGTCGCATATTATGAAGGTCATGACCCACAACACCGCCTCGCTCGAACAGTTCCTGTCGCGCATCCAGAGCTGGCCGGGAGTGCTCGGCACCAACACCAGCTTTGTGCTTTCGCAGTTGAAAAAGAATAACTGCATCGGCGCAGACATCGTCAAGAAAAATCTGCAAGACAGGCAGGTGCTGCTCACCTTCGATGAAAAGAGATCGAGAAAATAAGTACTGTAACAATTCGTGTTTATCTAACCACGCCTTAAATAACAAGTAAAGGAGGAACTCTTGAGTAACGAGAGCAAAAAAACGGTGACATCCTACTACGGCGCTTTGACCTTCGGTACCGAAGCCATGAGCGAACGGCTTCCCAAAGAGGTCTTCAAGGCGTTGCAGGAGACGGTCAAGGCCGGCAAGAAACTTCCCGCGGACATCGCGGGTGTCGTGGCCCACGGCATGAAAGAGTGGGCGATGGAGAACGGCGCTACCCACTATACCCACTGGTTCCAGCCGATGACCGGCTCGACCGCTGAAAAGCACGATGCGTTCCTGACCACCCAGATGGATGGTACCGTGATCGAGCGTTTTTCGGGCGAGCAGCTCATCCAGGGTGAGCCTGATGCTTCGAGCTTCCCGTCCGGTGGTATGCGCTCGACCTTCGAGGCTCGCGGTTACACCGCATGGGATCCGACCAGCCCGGCCTTCCTGATGAAGGGCGGCAAGGGCATGACCCTCTGCATTCCGACCGTCTTCATCTCCTACCACGGTGAGGCGCTCGACGAAAAGACCCCGCTGCTTCGCTCGATGAGCGCGGTCAGCAACTCGGCCATCAAGCTGCTCGAAACGCTCGGCGTGACCGGCGTGACTAAGGTCAACACCTATGCCGGCCCGGAGCAGGAGTACTTCCTGATCGACAAGAAATTCTACTCGCAGCGTCCTGACCTCGTGATGAGCGGCCGCACCCTGCTCGGCGCGCTTCCGCCGAAGGGCCAGCAGCTCGAAGATCACTACTTCGGTTCGATTCCGGATCGCGTGCTCGCCTTTATGCAGGAGGTCGAGGAGGAGCTTTACCTGCTCGGTATTCCGGCCAAGACCCGTCACAACGAGGTTGCGCCCCACCAGTTCGAGATCGCTCC
>DRSQ01000028.1 GCA_011372505.1 Chlorobaculum parvum
AATCGCGCGCCCACAGGTAGTCTTCCTCCGATGCGACGACGATCTTGAACTCGAAGCGCTTGGGTGATGCGAGTGCCAGCGGAATGTTGTCCATGCAGTTTTGCTCGGCAGCGCCCGATGACGGTGCTTTGATGTCGATGATCGTGTGCACGCGCGGATCGACTTTTTCGACCGGCAGGAAACCGCCGGTTTCGAGCAGCACCGTCGCGCCCTTGTCACAAAGCGCGGAGAGCAACTCGAACACGCCGGGCTGAAGCAGCGGCTCGCCGCCGGTGACTTCAACGATTGGCGCATCAAAGGCAAGCGCGCGACGGACGACTTCGTCAATTATCATTGCCGTGCCTGCTTCCTCGGCATAGCTCGTGTCGCAGTAGAGGCAGCTGTGACCGCATCCGGCGAGGCGCACGAACGCGCACGGCCATCCCGCGAACGATGATTCGCCCTGAATAGAGTGGAAGATTTCGCTGATACTGATGGATACCGTTGTCATGGTTTCTGCTCGTCAAGCAGTTGTTCGAGCGCGTCGGGGTAGAGGCGGTGTTCGCAGCGGAGCACCCGTTCGGCGAGCGATTCGGGCGTGTCGTCCGGCAGCACCGGCACATGGTTCTGCTTGATGATGCGCCCTTTGTCGTACTCCTCGTTCACGAAATGCACCGTTGCTCCGCTCCGGGTCTCACCCGACGCGATCACCGCCTCGTGCACACGAATTCCGTACATGCCGTGGCCGCCGAACTGCGGGAGTAGCGACGGATGGATGTTCACGATCTTTTCCGGATAAGCGGCGATCACCGCGTCCGGAATCTTGCGCAAATACCCGGCAAGCAGGATCATGTCGATCTGCCGATTCCGAAGCGTCTCCAGCATGGAGCGGGCGAACTCGTCATGCGAATCGAACTGCGATTCCGACAGATGAATTGCCTCGATGCCGTACTCTTTCGCAAAATCCATCGCGCCGCACTGCAAGCGGTTTGAGAGGCAGAGCACGATTTCAGCGGGCAGCTCGCGCTCGATGATCGCATGGAACAGCGCTTTGAAATTGGAGCCCGTTCCCGAGCAGAAGACCGCCAGCCGTTTTTTGTTGTCACTCATTCAGATCGAGAGCAAAGGATTTTGTGAAGTCCTTCTAATATGCACCCTAACGTTGCTTTTTTCAAGCTGAAAGGTTTCCTGCGCAGGGCTCCGGCGGGAACTGAGGTAGGTTCTCCGGTCGGTAAAATCGCGGATTTTTGTAAATTCCCCGTTTCACTTTACGATTCAAACGAAAATAATTTTCTGCTCATGCTTGATCCTGTCATCAAACGGGCGCTCGTGTCCGTTTCCGACAAAACCGGCATCGTCGATTTCTGCCGTGAACTGGCCTCGATGGGTGTCGAAATTTTCTCCACCGGCGGTACCCGGAAAGCGCTTCAGGATGCCGGTATCGCAGCCGAATCCATCTCCACCATCACCGGTTTTCCGGAAATCATGGACGGCAGGGTCAAGACGCTCCATCCGAAAATCCACGGCGGTCTGCTCGCTGTGCGCGATAACGCCGAGCACCAGCAGGCGGCGCGGGAGAACGGCATCGAGTTCATCGATCTCGTGGCGGTTAACCTGTACCCTTTCGAGGCGAGCATCGCCAAGCCGGATGTGAGCTTCGAGGAGGCGATCGAGAATATCGACATCGGCGGCCCGTCGATGCTGCGCAGCGCGGCCAAGAACAACGAGTCGGTCACGGTTATCACCGATGCCGCCGATTACGCCACCGTGCTTGACGAAATGAAGTCCAACGGCGGTGCGACCACGAGGGCAACCCGCCTGACGCTTGCGGCGAAAGTCTATGCGTTGACCTCCCGCTACGATACCGCCATCGCGGCTTACATGGCGAAAGCCGCTGGAATCGAATCCGCTGACTCGATGACCGTCAAGCTCGAAAAGGAGCTGGGGATGCGCTACGGCGAGAACCCGCACCAGAGCGCCGGACTCTACAAGATGGACGACGGCAACGGCGCACGCTCGTTTGGCGCGATTTTCGAGAAGCTGCACGGTAAAGAGTTGTCGTACAACAACATGCTCGACATCGCCGCCGCGACCGGCATCATCGAGGAGTTCCGCGGCGAAGAGCCGTCGGTGGTGATCGTCAAGCACACCAATCCGTGCGGCGTCGCGCAGGCCCCGACGCTCTGCGAGGCGTACCGCAAGGCCTTCTCGACCGACACGCAGGCCCCGTTTGGCGGCATCATCGCCTTCAACCGCCCGCTCGACATGGAGACTGCCAGCGCGGTCAACGAAATCTTCACCGAAATCCTCATCGCTCCGGCCTTCGAGGAGGGGGTGCTCGACCTGCTCATGAAGAAGAAAGATCGCCGCCTCGTGCTCCAGAAGCAGCCGCTGCCGAAAGATGGTTGGGAGTTCAAATCCACGCCGTTCGGAATGCTCGTGCAGGAGCGCGACAGCAAGACGGTCGCTCCCGAAGAGCTGGAGGTGGTCACGAAGCGCCAGCCGACCGAAGAGGAACTGGCCGACCTGATGTTTGCTTGGAAGATCGCTCGACACATCAAGTCCAACACGATTCTTTACGTCAAAAACCG
>DRSQ01000029.1 GCA_011372505.1 Chlorobaculum parvum
AACATTTTCAACAGCCTCTTTATTGTTCCCATAGCGGCCATCATCAAGCCGATTAAAGTTCCTCTCCCGGAAGTCGCTCCCGCGCTTTTTTTCGGTGCCCTGTCGTTGCTGATCGCCCTTCCGCAGCGCAACACAAGGCTGGTGCGCCGCAGGCAGGGGGTGTTGCTGGTGCTGATGTACTCAGTGTATGTGATGACTCTTTTCTTTTTAAATCGGTGACGGAAATCGGCGTCGAACTGACCGGAACATCGTGTCAATTTCAGCCAGAACGCTTTATGAACATTGCAGCCTTGTTTGACCGTTGCGCTACCGGATATGACCGAGACCGCCCCAAACTCGTGCCCTGCTTTGACCGGTTCTACGGTGCTGCCATGCGTATGATTCCGTTCCTGTCCGATGCGTCGATCCGCGTGCTTGATCCCGGTTCGGGCACTGGCCTGTTTGCTGCGATGGTAGCAGAGGCGTATCCGAATGCTGCGCTGCATCTTACCGACATTTCGGAAGCGATGCTCAACGTGGCACGTCAACGGTTCGCCGGAAATTCACAGGCCAGCTTTGCCGTGCAGGAGCATCTCGATCTTATCGAAGAATTCTCATTCGATCTGGTGATATCCGCCCTGTCGATTCACCACCTCGAATACGAAGGCAAGCGCGAGCTTTTTCGCAAGATATTCCGTGCTTTGCGCCCCGGTGGCATGTTCATCAACTCCGACCAGGCGCTCGGGCCAACGCCGGAAGAGGAGGCGGCCTACGAACGCCAGTGGCTCGCCGATATTGCTGCCAACGGAGCGACAGCCGAAGCGATTGAAGCTGCGAAGGAAAGAATGCGTGCCGACAGGAATGCCACGCTTGCCGATCAGTTGCGATGGCTCGAAGAGGCGGGATTCAGCGAGGTGCGGTGCAGTTATTCACGAGCACGATTCGAGGTGTATGGGGGACGGAAGAGTGGATAGTTACTGAAGATGCGTTAGCGCATGCTTGGTGCTGTCAAACATAATAACGGATGATGGGCGGGCTTGAATGAGCAATCGAGGCTGAAAACCTTTTTCCCTTCATCTTTGTGGGATGAACTTCACCGGTAGTTGGTATTTTTGTACTCTTCGCGCATGTCCTTGATGCCGGTGGTGCGGTCGTTGCCGTCGCTGATGATGCCGAAGTATTCGAGGACGATCCGTACGACGAGCCAGAGTCCGGCGAAGAGGAGGCGGATGCTTTCGGTGATGGTGCTGAAGAACTTCATGAGTGATGGCGTTGAATATCTGTCGGGAAGGATCGGTGAGCTTCCCGCCTTGTGCTGAGAAAACCTGAATATAAAAAAGCCATTCAATTGAATGGCTTTTTTCATTATCAGCTATAAGAACGCGATTAACTCTTAATCTGTTTCTCGGCTTCGATCCAGTCTCCTTCGTGACCGCCGTCGCCCATACCGCGCTCGATCCAGCGGTAGTAGGCTGCGACGCGGATCTGCTCTTCGGTCATCTCCACGCTCATTTCAGACTTTTTGGTTGCAGCTTTGCGGGGTTTGGCTGTTTTGGTAGTCTGTGAGGTGGCGGTTGTTTTTCTCGTGGTTTTCGGCTTCGCACTTTCCGCTTTCTTGGCAGTTTTCGGCTTGGCTGCGGTGGTCGAGGTAGCTTTTTTGGTCATGGTATTGAGGTCTTCTTTGGTGAACTACTTCGTTGAATAAAATTTCATGCAGAACGCCTTAGAACAGTAAAACGCTCCGGCGGCAGCCAAGATAAGCAATTCAGAAAAAGAGCCTAATGCGGGACGCTATTTTTTCACCGAGGCGTAACCTGAAAGAGAATTATGAATGCTTCTCCTCCTTATCCCTTTTTCATCCCTGTCTTAAAAATCGCCGGGAAGGAGATAATCGAGAGAATCGCGATGGCTTGTACCATCATGAAGATGTCTTTGGGTACCATGGTGTTGACGGCGAGGCCGCCGTAGTCAAGCCAGGCGAGAAGGACGGCGGAAAGAATGATCCACAGCGGGTTCGCGCCTGCAAGCAAAGCAACGGCGATGCCGATGAATCCGACGCCGGAGGTGAGGCCCGCTTCGTACCAGTGCTTGTAGCCGAGTACGAGGTTCGACGCGCCGAGTCCGGCCATCGCTCCGCCGAGCGCCATCGCTCCGAGGATGTGCCGATTCGTGGCGATTCCGGCGTGGCGGGCGGCATCCGGATTCAGTCCCGAGGCGATCATCGCATAGCCGTAGCGCGAGCGGTAGAGCAGGATCGCCGCGCCCGCCGTGACGCCGAGCGCGATGAAGAGCGAGAGATTCGCAGGGGAGTGCCAGTTGAGGCCGAAGAGCTGGTCGAAGCCGGGCAGGACGCCCCCGCTCGCGATCTCCGCTGTGTGCACGGTCGAGGGGACGGCGAAGTGGTTGGTGAGCAGGTAGCCGACCAGACCGAGGGCGATGAAGTTGAGCATGATGGTCGAGATCACCTCGTTGACTCCGTAGCTCACCTTAAGCCAGCCCGCGAGCAGTCCCCACGCGCCGCCTGCAGCCATCGCCGCGAGCATCAGCACCGGCACGGCTATGAGCGCCGGAGTGTCCCCCGGAAGCGCTATACCGCAAAGCGCTGCGGCGAACGCTCCCATCAAAAGCTGGCCCTCGCCGCCGATGTTGAAGAGGCGCAGCTTGAAGGGGAGCGCTACGGCGAGGCCGGTAAAAATGAGCGTCGTGGCGCGGAAAAGCACCTGCCCGCTGCCGTAGCCCGAGGAGAAGGTCGAGCGCGCCATCTTCTGCCAGACGGCGAGCGGATCGCTTCCCGTGGCCGCGATGATGAGGCTGCCCGCCACGAGGGCCAGCAGAAGCGAGAGGAGCGGGATGAACGGTTCGATGCGTTTCGGCGACATGGGGCGGGCGTGGTTTCAGGTGATGTGCAGGCCTATCTCTTGCTCGAATCCCGACTCGTGCTCGCGTCCTTTCCGCACCTCCGCTTCGCTGAATTCGCGTCGGATCGCGCCTTTGTACAGGCAGCCGATGCGGCTCGAAAGTGCGATCAGCTCTTCGAGTTCGGATGAAATGAGCAGAATGGCGAGGCCTTTCTGGCGGGCGTCGATGATGCGCTTGTGAATCTGCTCGATCGCGCCGATATCGACGCCGCGCGTGGGCTGGGCGAGCACGAGCAGTTTCAGGCCGGGGCGCTCCATTTCACGCGCTACCACCACCTTCTGCTGGTTTCCGCCCGAGAGCGAGCCGATGGGCGGATTGGCACCGGGAGTGCTGCTGCGGATGTCGTAGCGCTCGGTCATCGCGGCAGCATTTCGCCGGACAGCCTGGCGGTCAAAGCCGATGCCGCGCAGGAACGCCTGCTCCCTGTGCCGTCCCAGAATCAGGTTTTCCGCAATACCGTACTCGGCCACGATGGCTGATTTGAGGCGGTCTTCGGGAATCATCGAGACGCCGAGTCCGGCAATCTCCGCCGGGCTGAGTCCAAGTGTTGGTTTGCCGCCAATCTTGATCGATCCGTCGGTTTTGCCGTCACGGTCGAACGTGCCCCACAACAGCGAAAGCAGCTCGCTCTGGCCGTTGCCCTCCACGCCCGCGATGCCGTAGATTTCGCCTGCGTGTACCGTCAGGCTGAGTCCGCGCAGCTTTTCGATGCCCTGCGGCGAAACGTAGCCGAGTTTTTCGATGTCAAGCACTGCTTGCTCAGGGGCCTGTTCCGGATTGTCGGTGCGCAGCAGCACGTCGCGGCCCACCATCATCCGGGCCAGCTCCTCCTTGCTCGTTGCGGCGGTCTGAACGGTGCCGACAAGCTTGCCCTTGCGCATGACGCTCACCGCGTTGGAGACCGTGAGCACCTCGTCGAGCTTGTGGGTGATGAGCAAAATCGTTTTCCCTTCGGCCACCAGCGAGCGCAGCGTAGCGAAGAGCCGTTCGGTTTCGGGAGGGGAGAGCACGGCGGTCGGTTCGTCGAGAATCAGGATGTTCGACTTCCTGTAGAGCAGCTTGAAAATTTCGACGCGCTGCTGCTGGCCGACCGAGAGTGACGAGACGAGCGCGTTTGGGTCGATCTCGAGTCCGTGCTGACCGGCGAGCTTGCTGATCTGTGTGCCCAGCCGTTTGCCCGGCAGCACGAAGCGGCTCTCCTCCTTGCCGAGAATGATGTTCTCTGTTACCGAGAGCGTTGGCACGAGCATGAAGTGCTGATGCACCATGCCAATGCCTTCGTCGATGGCCTCTCGCGTTGAGCTGAAGCTGCGCGCTTTGCCGTCGATCTCCATCGTCCCCGAGTCGGGGCGGAGCAGGCCGTAGATGATGTTCGACAGGGTGCTTTTGCCTGCGCCGTTCTCGCCGACCAGCGCGTGGATCGTGCCCGACTCGATGGTGAGGCTAACGCCGTCGTTGGCCTTGAGAGAGCCGAACTGTTTGGTGATGCCGGAGAGCCTGACCGCCGTCGCCATGAAGCCTCCGCCTTAAATCCAGCTCAGCACCGTCTTGATCGCTTCCTTGCTGTCGAGGGCGATCCGGTAGGCCAGTTCGTACTGCTCGACCGGAAAGACGTTGGTGAAGAACTTTTCGGAGTCGAGCACCTCCCGGTCGAGCAGCGCCTGCGCTTCGTCGAGGTGCCGCCGCTCGGTGACGCTGGAGCAGATGATGACCGGCTCCTTGTGCTGGATCAGCCGGTAGTCGTAGCCGAGCACCTCGTAGCTGCCCATGAGCAGAGTACTGGCGCGCGGCTTCATGAGCCGCATTGACTTTTCGATCATCAGGATGCGGCCCGTGGTTTCGATCACCAGGTCGTAGCTGTCGTTGAAGTTCGAGGTGAAATCCTCGATGTCGATGGCGATGTTTTCAGCATGGGAGAGCTGGCCGCGCAGCGGGAAAACTTCGAGCGCATCGACGTGGTTGATGCCTCGATAGTGGAGGTACTCCGAGACCATCAGGCCGACCGAGCCGAGGCCGAGGATGAGTACACGCATCGAGGGGTTGAACTCGATCTTCTCCATCGCGCTGAGCACGTAGGCCACCAAGCCGGTGAGAAGGTCGCGGTGAATCGGCTCACGGCCGAGTGGCAGCACGTTTTCTTCGGAGGTGGGAATGACTTCTGCGTGGCAACCGTAATACGGATCGATGCCGAGCCAACGGTCACCCTTGAAGGCATAGACGAAATCGCCCTCTTTGATTCCGGTCACACCGGGGCCGGTCTTGAGCACCTGGCCGATGGACTCGCTACCCGGCATCACCGGGTAGTTCAGCACCTTGCGGGAGACTGGCTTGTTGGTCAAGAGCAGGCGGTCGAGGCCCGGAGTGATTGTGCTGGCGATCGTCCTGACCAGAATGTCGCCGGGCTGGTCGGCATTGTACTTTGCCGGCTGGAACTTCAGCTTGTTGGCTTTGAGGAGGACGATGGCCTGTGCTTCTCCCTGCATGGTCGGTCGGGTATCGATGAGTTTCAGATATTCAGAACGGAGCTCATGAGCCAGGAGACCAGGCTGATGCAGAGCGAGCCGAGCACGGCCCACCAGAAGCTCGAAACCGCAAAGCCGTCAACGAACCAGGCAGCGAGCATCAGCATCAGGGCATTGATGACCAGCATGAAGAGGCCGAGCGTAAGAACCACGGTCGGGATCGTGAGAACCACCAGCAGCGGCTTGATGAAAACGTTGATCAAACCAAGCACGACGGCCACGATCATCGCCGCGCCGAAACTGCGGATTGCAATGCCCGAAAGCATGTTGGCAGTCACATACACCGCCGTCGCGCTGACAAGCCAGTGAATCAGAATTCTGAACATGGTAATCGCTCCTGAACGTTTGGTAATCGGTACTCTGCACTAATGTAAGACATTTCATCAAAAAGGGAGAAATCCTCTCACACCCCCATCGCTTCGAGCGCTTCGTGCAGGGTGCGGCAGCCGTGGATTCTGATCGGCAGCTTTTTGATTGACGCTTTTAGTTCGCGGGTGTTGGATTCCGGCAGCACGATGGACTTGAAGCCGAGGTGCACAGCTTCGCGAATGCGCCGTTCGCCGTCGCTGATGGCGCGCAGCTCGCCCGACAGGCCGATCTCGCCGCAGCAGGCTGCCGCCGGGTTGCACGGCGTGTCCTGCAAGCCCGAAGCGACCGCCGCTGCGATGGCCAGGTCAGCCGCCGGCTCGACAAGCTTGAGGCCACCCGCGATCTTGACGAACACATCCTGCCCAGCGGTCTGGAACTGCAACCGTTTTTCGAGCACCGCGAGGATAATGGCAATGCGCTTCAAATCAAACCCTGTGCTGATGCGTTGCGGCATCGAGTAGCCGGTGCGCGCCACCAGTGCCTGCACCTCCACCAGCAGGGCACGCGATCCCTCGATCCCGGCCAGCACGGCAGCGCCCGGAACGTCCGTCCGTCGATCTGAAATGAAGAACTCCGAGGGGTTGGAGACCTCCTTCAGCCCATCCTCCTCCATACGGAAGACACCGATTTCGTTGGTTGGCCCGAAGCGGTTCTTGACCGAGCGGACGATGCGATAGCGCTGGTACCCCTCGCCCTCGAACTGCACTACCGTATCGACCATGTGCTCCAGCGCCTTCGGCCCGGCCAGCGATCCCTCCTTGGTGATGTGGCCGATAATCATCAGAATGAAGTTCTCTTCCTTGGCCGCGCGGATGAGCGAGGCGGCGCACTCGCGAATCTGCGTGATGGTGCCTGCCGAGCTCTGGTAGTCACTTGAATAGACCGTCTGGATCGAATCGACAATCACCAGCTCCGGCTGCTCGTTGGCGATGGCGTCGAGGATGCGTTCGAGCGCCACCTCCGAAACAAGCCGGAGATTCGGCGCTTTGATTGAGAGCCGCTGAGCGCGCTGCCGGATCTGGTTCGGTGACTCCTCGCCCGCGACGTAGAGGACTTTTTTATCGGTCAGGCGCGGCACGAGCTGGATCATCAGCGTCGATTTTCCGATGCCCGGCTCGCCACCCACCAGAATCGCCGAGGCCTCCATCAGCCCGCCGCCGAGCACGCGATCCAGCTCGCCGATGCCGGTCAGGGTGCGTTGGAATCCCTCCGGAAGCGCGTCGTCGAGGTTCTGCACTTCGGGAGCTGCGCCGGAGGGGCGCTTCTTGCGGGTTTTGGCGTCCGGCTCCTCGGAGTGGGTTTCAACCAGCGTGCCCCAGCTCTGGCACTCGAAGCAGCGCCCTTGATATTTTAGCGAAACAGCCCCGCAGGCGGAGCAGACATAACGAACGGTCGATTTTGCCATGAACAGATGTTGTCGGTTTGGTCACAAAGCTTACGGCGTTGCAACTTTCGCCGATATTTTTTACTTATGTCCGGTAATGCGAGATACAGCTCATTGTGGCAATCGGTCGTCTGTTCCGCTCTTTCGGGACGTGCTTTGCCGTAATGAACGTTTAAAGTAAAAGATAGTCAAGAGCCATCAAATGGGCAGGCAGATTTTTCACTCCTCTTTCATCCACCCACCTCTCCCTTGCTGAAGATGTCCGTCGTTTCTATCGGTGAAGTGCTTGTCGATCAGGCTGTGCTCGATGCAAGGTTCAGTTGTCCGCTTGAACTCTGCAAAGGTTCCTGCTGCGTCGAGGGCGAGCTGGGTGCTCCGATCGACGAGCCCGAAGCGCGCTATCTCGAAACCACCGTCGAGCCTCTGCGCGACCTGTTGCCGGAGCGTGCCCTCAGGTACATCCACCGTCACGGCTGCACGGAGCTCTATCAGGGCGACCTCTACACTCGCACCATCGACGAGCGCGAATGCGTGTTCGTGATTTACAAGAACGGCGTGGCGCTCTGCGCGGTCGAGGCGGCCTGCAAGCGCGGTGAGCTGCCGTCGAACAAGCCGTTGTCGTGCCGGCTCTTCCCGATCAGGGTGCGAAAAAAGTTCGGATTGGACTATCTTGTTTACGAACAGCACGCCATGTGCCGTGAGGCCCGCCGTCGGGGTGAAGAACAGCAGGTCCGGCTTGTCGATTTCCTCCGGGCGCCTCTCACGGAGCGCTATGGCCGCGAGTGGTACGAAAGCCTGTTGGCCTTCGTCGATTCATCCACCTGAAGGAGTGATGGCAGAGATCAGGCTACAGCAGAGCCAGAGCTTTCAACTGACGGCGCAGCAGGTGCTGACCAGCCAGTTGCTTCAGCTTCCGCTCAATCAGCTCGAACAGCGGATTTACGAGGAGGTTCAGGACAATCCGATGCTCGAACTTGTCGAGGAGCCGCGACAGCCTGAAAACCGGAGCGAGTCAGGTGTCGAGCCTTCGCCGGACGATTCTCCGGAGATGTTCGATTCGGAGGAGCGTTTCGACCGCGCCACGCTGAAGTCGCGTCCGGAGAGCCCATCCAGCGGCAAAACCGGCGGCGTTTCGTCCGGCGATTCGGAGGAGCGCTTTTTCCAGGCGGTGCAGCACGACACCTTTCACGAGCAGTTGCTGCGCGAGCTGTTGCTTCAGGAGGGGATCGGTCAGCGCGAGGTGCTGATCGCCGCCGAGATTCTTGGCAACCTCGACAGCGATGGCTACTTCACCGAGGAGCCGGAGGTGGTTATCGACGGCCTCAGGGAGGTGGAGATCGAAACCGACGAGGATGAAATCCGCACCATCCGGCAGCGTATCAGCTACCTCGACCCGCCCGGTGTGGCGGTGGCCGATCTCCGGCAGCGGCTGTTGGTGCAGCTCTCGGTGTTCGAGCGCGATCACCAGCCGGAGGCGGTGAGCCTGGCCCGCACAATGCTCCAGAAGGCGTTCGACGACTTTATGAACAAGCGCTACGACCGCCTGCTTAAAAAGCTCGATACCGGCAAGCAGCAGCTCGAAGAGGCCATCGCCGTGATTACCTCGCTCGATCCCCATCCCGGCGGCGTGTTTGTCGATGAGGGGGGGCACTACATTTCGCCCGATTTCATCGTCACCTATGAAAACGGCGCGCTCGTCGCCGCGCTCAACGACCGAAGCGGCTTGTCTGTGCGGGTTTCCGACGAGTATCGCGAGGTGCTTGCAGAGCGGAAGGTGCCTACGGCGGATCGGCAGTTTATGCGCAAAAAGCTTCAGCGCGCCAACGATTTCGCTACCGCGCTGCAAATCAGGCGGCAGACGCTGCTGAAGGTGATGGAGACCCTGCTGGTCGCCCAGTCCCGCTTTTTCATCGACGGTCCGCGCCACCTTGAGCCGCTGGTGATGAAAACCGTAGCCGAACAGAGCGGCTACGACATCTCGACCATCAGCCGCGCGGTGAACGGCAAATATGTGCAGACCCGCTTCGGGGTGTTCGAGCTGAAATACTTTTTCAGCGGCGCGCTTTCGACCGACGAGGGCGAGGAGCTGTCGTCGCGAATCATCAAGCAGCAGCTTCGTGATCTGATCGAGGCGGAGAATCCCGCAAAGCCGCTCAGCGACGACCGCCTCGCGGAACTGCTTGGCGAAAAAGGGGTGAAAATCGCCCGGCGAACGGTTGCAAAATACCGGGAACAAATGCAAATTCCAGTTGCAAGATTAAGAAAAAAAATAGGTTAATCTCTTTACTACGACAGTTCTATGAGTCAGCAAAAACCGCAGATACGTTCGACAACCGTGCTCGGCGTGCTCCGCGACGGCAAGGCCGCTCTCGGCAGCGACGGACAGATGACGCTCGGCAACACCGTGATGAAGCACTCCACCCGCAAGATCCGAAGCCTCTACCAGGGCAAGTTCGTGAGCGGTTTTGCCGGAGCCACCGCCGACGCGCTTACCCTGCTCGAACGGTTCGAGGCGAAGCTTGAAGCTTACAGCGGACGGCTCGACCGCGCCGCCGTAGAGCTTGCAAAAGACTGGCGCACCGACAAGTACCTGCGTCGCCTCGAAGCGATGCTGGCCGTGGTCAGCTCCGACAAGGCGCTCATCATCTCCGGTACTGGCGACGTCATCGAGCCGGAGGACGGCATCGTGGCGATCGGCAGCGGCAGTATGTACGCGCTGGCCTCCGCGCGAGCGCTGATGAAGCACACTTCGCTCTCCGCCGAGGAGATCGTCCGCGAAAGCCTGCAGAATGCTGCTGAAATCTGCATCTACACCAACGATCATATTGTTATCGAAACTCTCTGATCCGTTTACACGAACTGCTTAACGAACTATTGAACGAACTCAATGAATCAGGACTCCCAGGATATGGTATCATCAAACGAGCTTCAGAACCCTTCGGTCAGGCTGATCGCCGAGGAGCAGCTTACTCCCAGCCAGATCGTCGAACAGCTCGATAAATACATCATCGGCCAGAAAGAGGCCAAGAAGTCGGTCGCCATCGCCCTGCGCAACCGTCTGCGCCGCCAGAACGTCGGTGAAGAGCTGCGCGACGAAATCATGCCGAACAACATCATCATGATCGGCCCCACCGGTGTCGGCAAGACCGAAATCGCCCGGCGTCTGGCCAGGTTGGCCAAAGCGCCCTTCGTAAAGGTCGAGGCATCGAAGTTCACCGAGGTCGGCTACGTGGGGCGCGACGTCGAGTCGATGATTCGCGACCTGGCCGAGCAGTCGGTTGCGATGGTGCGTAGCGAGAAGTCCGAGGAGGTCAGGGAGAAGGCGGCGCTGCTGGTCGAAGAGCGCCTGCTCGACATCCTACTGCCCCCCGTCAGCGGCGTCGATGAGCAGGAGAGCAACGGCGACGAGGAGGGACTCATCGTTTCGGGCGACGAGGAAATCGGCGATGAGCGGAACCTCGAACGGGAGATCAACCGCAAGAGCCGCCAGAAGATGCTCGAACGGCTCCGCAGTGGGCGGATGGAGGATCGCGAGATCGAGATTGAGGTCACCAACGACGGGCAGGGGGGCATGATGCAGATTTTCGGCCCTCTGGGGCAGATGGAGGATCTCGGCGGCATCATGCAGGACCTGATGAGCGGGATGCCGAAGAAGAAGAAAAAGCGCCGCCTGAGCATCGCCGAAGCGCGCAAGCTGCTCGAACAGGAGGAGGTGCAGAAGCTGATCGACATGGACGCCGTGGTCAAGGAGGCGCTCCAAAAGGTCGAGGAGTCGGGCATCGTCTTTATCGACGAGATCGACAAGGTAGCTGCACCTACGACCAGTGCGGGCGGAAAAGGCCCCGACGTGAGCCGTGAGGGGGTGCAGCGCGACCTGTTGCCGATTGTCGAGGGTTCGGCGGTCTCGACCAAGTACGGTATCGTCAAGACCGATCACGTGCTCTTCATCGCCTCGGGCGCGTTCCACGTGGCCCGTCCCTCCGATCTGATTCCCGAGTTGCAGGGGCGCTTCCCGATCAGGGTCGAGCTGAAGAGCCTCACCGAGGATGACTTCTTCCTGATCCTGACCCAGCCGCGCAACGCGCTCATCAAGCAGTACCGCGCCATGCTTTTGACCGAGGAGATCGAGCTGGAATTCACCGACGAGGCGATTCGCGAAATTGCCCGAACCGCGGCCAAGGTGAACGAGACTGTCGAAAACATCGGCGCTCGCCGCCTGCACACCATTTTGACCAACCTGCTCGAAGAGCTGATGTTCGGCATTCCGGAAATGGTCACGGATGGCAGCATTGACAAGCATGTGGTTATCGATGCCGAAAAGGTTCGCGAGAAGCTTGGCAAGATCGCTGCTGACAGAGATATCAGCCAGTACATCCTCTAATCGAAACACGGAGCAGCCATGAAACCCGTCTCCATTCTGGTGATGAACGGCCCGAATCTTTCGCGACTCGGCAAACGTGAGCCGGATATCTACGGTAGCCTGACCCTCGAAGACATCAACCGTGGCCTCGCCGACGTGTTTCCAGGGGTGACCTTCGAATTTTTCCAGTCCGAATACGAAGGTGCGTTGCTGGAAAAGCTTTTTGAGGTTGAAGACTGGGGCGGCTGCTCCGGCGTGGTGCTCAACGCGGGCGCACTGACGCACTATTCGATCGCCCTGCGTGATGCAATCAACGCCGTGACTATGCCCGTGGTTGAAGTGCATCTCTCCAATGTGCACAAGCGTGAAGGGTTCCGCCGAACTTCGCTCATCTCAGAGGTTTGTGTCGGAGTGATCGGAGGGTTTGGAGCGGACAGTTATCGCCTCGGCGTGCAGGCGCTCCTGGGGCGTGTTTGAATATCTGTTGAGATCGGTCAGATCAGTCGGATCTGATCGATCTTGAATTCCTTCCTCTGCTAATCTTTCACTTTTTTCTTCAGCTTCCGGATCAGCTCCCTGATTTCGTCGAGTCGCCTGATGTCGCTTTTCATAAGCACCGGTTTGTTTTCAGCGACCAGAAGGAGGTTCAGCGCATCTTTTTTCCTCCCTTCCTCAAGGTAGAGCTTGGCGAGTTCGTGGTAGTGGCGAATGACTCTCGGGTTCAGGCTGATCGCTTTCTTGAAATCCTTTTCCGCCTCTTCGCGGCTGCCTTTGGGCATTTGCCCGACGAAGGTGCTACCCATGAAGCGGCTGAACCATCCGATATTTGAAACCTCGAAGTTGTACGAGCCGAGCAGCGACCAGGCAACATCGTCGTTCGGGTTCAGCTCAAGCGCCTTGTCCAGCTGGCGTTTGATTTGCGCGGCTCTTCTCAGCTTCGCTTTCGAGCCGATTTTGTCAGCCTTCACGGCCAGTGCGGCGGCCAGCCAGGTGTGCGCGCTGGCGTTGGTGCTGTCGATCTGCACTGCTTTTTGTCCGTACTCGACGGCCTTGGTGTAGAACGGCATCTGTTTTTCACGCTCCTTCGGAGGGATCGCTTCGGCCATGCAGATGTTCAGCCGGGCGAGTTTCCAGTAGAGCACCGCCGAATCGGGAACCGACGGAATGAGGCTGTTGTAGAGCGAGTCGGCTTTCTGGTAGTGCAGTGCCATGTAGGCGCTGTCGGCCTCGTCGAGCGTCTCGGACTTTTCATCGGTGAGCGCGTAGGCGATTGCAAGCGGCGTCATCACCAACACGAGCAGAAGCAGCAGCTTGATGTGGATTGAGCGGGGCGCATGGTGCTCCATTCGGGGTTGTCTCGGATAGTGATTCATTTGAAGAGCATGGAATTCGGATGTTTCCGGTGAAGCGATCGGTCAAGTCCCAACCACTGCCCGGTGGGCAGAACCATGAACAGCACGGACATGATAATCAGCGGCGGAATGGTTTCGTTATAGTAACCACCAGCAGCGAAGTTGAGCAACATAAAGAGCCCGAATGCCGCGTTGATGCGAGTTGTAACGCCGAGCAGCAGCGCAACGCCGATAATCAGTTCGCCGATGGTAACGATCCAGCCGATGGGTATGACCATCGGAATGGCAAAATGCGCCAGATAGGAGGCCTGGAATGCGGCGACCGAAGCCTCAAAAGAACCGGCAGCCGCGGTTTCCGCAGCTATCCGTAGCTCGCCCAGCCGCTCGGTGAAGTGTTGGGTCAGGATGTCGCTCCATATCCAGCCGTGCATGATCTTGTGGGCGAATCCGTACAGAAAGAGCAGGGTGTAAAGATAGCGCAAAAGCAGCACGAGAATCACGCCTGTGGCTTTGAGCCAATGCGACTTAAGGTAACTGCTGTTCCACTGAAACTCTATCATGGATTTCGGGTCGATTATTTCTGCGTTGTAACCGGTTTCGCAGAAATTTACGACAAAAAAAGCGTTTTACAGAAGATGCTGGGGATCGACATCGACGGTAATGACCAGGTTGTCGCCCCGGAAAAGGCCGAGTGCGTCGTATTGTACCTGTCTGAGGAGCGAGCTTGGCAAACGGACGCCGAAGAGTTTCAGGATGAGCTGGAAGCGGAACCGCCCTTTCATTTTCATGATGCCGGCGGGCGCGGGGCCAAGAATCGTTCCGAGCTGTTCGGGGAGTTGCGGTTCGAGCTTTTCCCGGAGCGCCGTTGCACCGCGTTCGGCGGCCTGTTCGGAGGGGGAGGAGCACTCGAACTTGATGAGCCTTGAAAATGGTGGGTAGGCGAGGTCGCGGCGTGAAGCCATTTCGGCCTCGAAGAAGTGGCGGTAGTCGCTTTTCAGTACGTGGCTGAACAGTTCGTTGTCGCGGTTGTAAAGCTGAAGCAGCACCTCGCCAGGCCTCGATGCTCGTCCCGCGCGTCCCGACACCTGCGTCAACAGCGAGTAGATGCGTTCCGAAGCGCGGAAGTCCGGCAGATTCAGGCCGATGTCGGCCATCAGCACGCCCACCAGCGTGACGTCTGGAAAGTCCAACCCCTTGGCCACCATCTGTGTGCCGAGCAGGATGCGGGCGGTTTTGTTGCGGAATGCGGTCAAAATCGTCGTGTGGGCGTCCTTGGTTGATGTGGTGTCAATATCCATCCGCAAAATCTTCTCATCCGGAAACAGTTCGCCCAGCTCCTCCTCGATGCGCTCAGTACCGCTGCTTTTGTAAAACAAGTTGCCTGATTTGCATGAGGGGCAGGTTTCGCGGAACGTTTCGATGTGGCCGCAGTAGTGGCAGCGGAGCGTCCGGTCGGTCGAGTGATAGACCAGCGGGATGTTGCAGTGGCTGCACTGCGGGGTGTGGCCGCATTCGAGGCAGAGCAGGCTGCCCGCAAAGCCGCGACGGTTCTGTAGCAGGATGACCTGCTCGTTGCGTTTGAGCCGCTCGCGTATCGCGTCGTACAGCGCTCCGGAGATCGAGGGGGTGACGCGCTGGCTGCCAGGCATCCAGACCAGCTCAACGGAGGGCATCCGCGCCTGGTCGATGCGCTCGGGCAGTTCGAGCAAGGTGTACTTGCCCTCGGCGGCGTTGTTGTACGACTCGAACGACGGGGTTGCCGAGCCGAGCAGGCAGATGGCGTTCTCGAACCTGGCGCGCATCACCGCCGTGTCGCGTGCGTGGTAGCGCGGCGTGCGATCCTGTTTGTAGGCCGCGTCGTGCTCCTCGTCCACGATAATCGCCCCGACATTCTCCAGTGGTGCAAACAGGGTCGAGCGCGCGCCGAGCGCGATGCGCGCCTTGCCCGTACTGAGCCGTTGCCACGCCTCGTACTTTTCCTGATCGCTCATCGCGCTGTGCATAATCTGGATATCGTCCCTAAAATAGTGGCGGAAGCGGGCCGCCGTCTGTGGGGTGAGGGCGATTTCGGGGACGAGTACGATAGCTGTTTTGCCGCTGTCGAGCACCTGGCGCAGCAGCTCGATATAGACCAGCGTCTTGCCGCTGCCGGTCACGCCGTGCAACAGAAACGTCTGGAACTGCTGCTGTTCCAGCGCGCCGGTCAGCGCGTCGAGCGCCAGCTGCTGGTGATGGCTGAGTGCGGTGATCTCCTTCTGCACTTCGTCGAAGCGAAGGCCCTCCTTGAGTGGCGCGGCGATTTCGATTTTTTCGGCCAGCCCCAGTTCGACCAGTCCGTTCAGTACCGCTCTCGAAATGCCGCTCTCCTCGGCCCGGAGCGGCTTGTCGGGCTCAGCGGAGAGCAGCTCGAGCGCCTCGCGCTTTCTCGGCGAGCGGGCGATGAGCTTTTCGGGTTCATCGGGGAGCGTGGGGCTCAGCCGCCACGCGGTGACGGTGCGTGGCTTCGATTCGGTGAAGCGCCGGCTGATCCGCACCAGCCCGCCCCGTTCGAGTTCGGCGAGCGTCGAGTAGAGGCCCGTTCTGCCGAGCCGCTTGCGGAGCTGGCGTATGGTCAGGCGCTTGTCGCGGCTGACCATACGCAAAATCTTCCGGCGCAGTCCGGTGCTGACGACTCGTGACTCCGGACTTTCCAGACGGAAGTCGCACAGCTCGACCACCTCATCGACCGTGCTTCGGAGCGGCGCTGGCAGGGCGGTCGTGATGCAATCGATGGGGCGGGCGACGTAGTGCTCCGACATCCAGAGCGCGAGCTTCAGCATCTGCGGGGTCAGCATCGGGCGCCCGTCGTTGAGCACGTCGAGTACCTCGCCTTCGAGCGTCGCCTCGCCGCTCTCGTCCCCGAAGCCCGCGACGTATCCGACGTACGCCGAAGCGCGATGACCAGCGAGCTTCACTAGCACCTGGCAGCCCGGCTGCACACGCGCCGCCAGCGCATCAGGCGCGGACAGCAGGAATGGCTCATCGCGGTGGATTCTTTCAACAAAAACTCGCATAGGGGACGTTGTTCAGTAAACGAAGTTTCTTTGCCAGGCGGCAGAAAAAGGACAAAAAGGAGTTCAGGGACTTAAAGGACAGCAATGGAAGAGGAATGGATTACGGACTCTTTTGATATTTATCATTCAAAATTCATAATTCAGCATTCATAATTCAAAAAGCCAGCGCTTAAGGCTGGCTTTTTGGAAACGCTGGCTTTTTTTCAGGAGTATCGGTTTGTCGATCACTATTTGAGTGAGTCGATAATATCCTTTTTGATCTGCTCGACTTGACCGATGCCGTTGACTTTGCAATACTTCGGTGCGTCGTCGGAGCCTTCGAGGGCGAGGTCGCGGTAGTAGCCGACCAGCGGTTTGGTCTGGTCGTGATAGACCTTGAGGCGCTTGCGCACGGTCTCTTCGGTGTCGTCCTCGCGCTGGACGAGCTCTTCGCCAGTGACGTCGTCCTTGCCTTCGACCTTTGGGGGATTGAAGACGACGTGGTAGGTGCGGCCCGAGGCGGGATGAACGCGGCGGCCGCTCATGCGCCTGATGATCTCTTCGTCGGGCACGTCGATCTCGACGATGTTGTCGATCACGATGCCTTCGGTTCTGAGGGCGTCGGCCTGGGCGATGGTGCGGGGGAAGCCGTCGAAGAGACAGCCGTTTGCGCAGTCGGGTTGATCGATGCGCTCCTTGACGAGGCCGATGATGATCTCATCCGGCACGAGACCGCCTTCATCCATCACCTTCTTGGCGGCCATACCGAGTTCGGTTTGCGCCTTGACGGCGGCGCGCAGCATGTCGCCGGTGGAAATCTGGGGAATCTGGAATGCTTCCGATATGTATTGTGCTTGTGTTCCTTTTCCTGCGCCTGGCGCGCCCAACAGGATTACTCTCATGAAACGCTTTCCTTGATGAGTTTTATGAGTTTTTTTTCAGAGAAACGACGGTGATTTTCGGTCGTGATGGCTTTTTGGGGTCTTCCTGGCTGGGGGCAGTGGGAGAGTCCACCGTGGCGCCGTTCTGAGGTGCGGAGACGGGTTCGGCTGCTTCTGTGCCGTTGCGGGATGATTTGAACTCGATAACCTGTTTTTTTGCCACCGGCTTTTTGAGTTCGATAGTCTGCTTCGCCGGTTTCTTAAACTCGATCGCTGTGGCTTTCGGGTTACTCGGACGGTGTTCAAGTTTCGTTTCGTCGAAGAGCTGCTGGAAAGCGCCGGACGAGTTTTTCGGGTCGAGTGAGCGTAAGAGGTATTCGTCTTCGGTGAGTATCTGCGGTCTGAGTTCAAAGTCGAGCGAGGCGAGTAACATGCGTAGCATATGTCGGCTTTCTCCGAGATCGCCTCGCGAATCGATCCGGGTGTGGGCCTTGGCGTTGACCGTGGTGATTTTGCGTCCGTTGGCGTCGGTCTCTTCGAGCAGACCGAAGGTGACGTCGATTTTCATGCCGAGCAGAGCGAACGACGAAACTTCGGCACGGATCGTTTTCATTCCACCAACGGCCGTTTTCTCGTTTTTAAGACTCCAGCCGGTCCACCTTTCAATTTTGTCTATGATGATTTCAGCGACCTCGCTTGCCGGAGTTGCGTAACGGCGCACTTTGAGTTCGGCGAAGAGCGGTTTGTCAGATGTGTGGGTGGCGTTGCTGGTCAGACCGTGATAGATCTTGAGCATTTCGTCCCGGAAGGGCAAAAAACTGAGTACATCCATAGTTGAAAAGTGCCGGTGTTAGAGATTACTGCGGGAAACGTCCAAAACCTGTTTTGCCGAAAAGTCAGAATCATAACCGGTTACAGAGATGCCCGGCGACTGCTAATCGTCATTCCCCGACCGGGTGGCCAGTTGTCCGCAAGCGGCGTTGATGGTCGCACCCTGACTTTTTCTGACGGTGACGAGCAGACCGGCCTCCAGCAACCGTTGGATGAACATGGTTTTCGTGTCGCTGTAGCCGGGCCTGAACTTTAAGTTAACGATTGCATTATAATCAATCAAATTAATTTTGCACAAGCCCCGTTTTGCGAAACGGGTCAGCTTTCGAGCCTCTTCGGGTGTGTCGTTGATGCCTTCGAGCAGCATCCAGACCAGCGTGACCGGCTGGCCCGTTTCGCCATTGTAGGCCGAGATTGCCGTGGAGAGCGCGTCGAGCGGGTAGTCGGCGGCTACTGGCATCATCCGCTCGCGTATCGTCTGGCTTGCGCTGTGCAGCGAGATGGCGAGCTTGGACCTGAGACCCGACCTGGCGATTCTGCCGATTTCCGGTACTAGGCCGACGGTCGAGATGGTGATTTTCCTTTCGGAGATATTGAAGTTGTACTCCTTTTCGGTAAGGGTCGCGATCGCCTCGAACAGGTTGTCGAGATTCAGCAGGGGCTCGCCCATGCCCATGAAGACGATGTTGGTGATGCCGCGTCCGTAGAGCCGCCACGCCTCCCGGTCGAGCAGGAACGCCTGGTCGGTGATCTCCGAGGCGGTGAGATCGCGTCTGAAGCCCATCTGGCCGGTGGCGCAGAAGGTGCAGCGCAGCGCGCATCCGGCCTGCGAGGAGAGGCATGCGGTCATGCGCTCTTCCGAGGGGATCAGGACGCTTTCGATCAGCTCGCCGTCGTCCATTCGCAGCAGGAATTTGGAGGTCGGAATGTGGCCGGGCATCGAACGCCGGGCCGGTTCGGTTTCGACAGTGTCGAGCTCGGCCGGGCGGATCGCCCAGGCGTCGGCGAGCTGCTGGCGCAGTCTCTTGCTGAACGAGCTCATTTCGTCGAAACTTCGGGCCTGGTGGCTGTAGAGCCACTGATGCAGTTGCCGGGCGCGGTAAGCCTGTTGTCCAAGGCTGGTCATCACGCCGGAAATTTGCTGCCGGTTCAGTTCCCTGATGTTCGGCAGGGTGCCGTCACGGGGTGTCGAGGGGTCAGAAAAAGTCTGTTCCGGCATAACCTGTTGCTTCTCTTGGTGTTGGTCGATAAAAAAAGTACTTTGTTCCGTAATTTGACCAATTGTCAACTCATTTAAAACAATTCAAAAGATAGTATGTCGCCGGAACCATCGAAAGATAAAAAGGATTACAATCACCAGTTGCTCGACAAAGTCATCTACGCCCGCATCCGTTTCGCGGCGCTTGCGTACCTGATGAGTGTATCCGAGGCATCGTTCGTTGAAATTCGTGACAGCATCAGGGCTACGGATGGAAATCTCAGCATCCATCTGAGAAAGCTCGAAGCTGCCGGATATGTGGAGTGCCACAAAACTTTCGAGAGCCGCAAACCGCTGACCAACTTCCGGGTCACCGACAAGGGCCGCGAGGCTTTCGAGCAGCATTTCCGCAATATGGAGATGTTCTCTGGCGGCAAGTCGGGTTTGCAGTTAGCCTGGAGCAGCAGCTCATGACTGGCTGCTGTTCAGTGTTTCCGGATCGTTGTGCCGGGTTCAGCCGTTCCGATATGGCCGGATTGCGTCAGGTGAGGGAATCGCTTGTTTATGTATGTCGTGTTGAATTTTTTGTCACCTATTTCCTGATCTGATGATTACACCCGAATATGGCCGGACCCTGACTCCAGCGGAGTGGCAGCCGGTCATCGATGAGATGCTGGCGGCAAACCACATCCTTCTTTCCACCCACGAGAACTCCGATGGTGACGGCCTCGGTAGCGAAGTCGCCCTTGCGATCATTCTGAAGGCTCTCGGCAAGGAGGTGGCTATTCTGAACCCCACTGAAGTGCCGCCGAACTTTTTGTTCCTTACGGACTTTTACGACATCAGGGTGTTTCGCGACCGCAACGAAGAGGACATCCAGGAGATTTTTCTGGCCGATCTTGTCATGGTGCTCGACGCCAATCTGCACGACCGCATTGGCAAGCTCTGGCCGCACGTCGAGTTCGCGCGCGAAATGGGCAAGCTCCGGCTCGTGTGCATCGACCACCATCTCGAACCCGAGGATTTCGCCGATCTGATGATTTGCGAAACCTACGCCTCCTCGACCGGCGAACTGGTCTGCGACCTGGTTGCGGCCCTGGAGCAGAAAACCGGCAAAAAACTTTGTAGCAGCGAGGTGGCTTCGGCGCTCTATGCTGCCGTCATGACCGATACCGGCTCGTTCAGGTTTCCCAAAACCACGCCCTACACCTACCGGTTAGCCGGAAAACTGGTTGAAAAGGGGGCTGATCCCGAGATGGTGTACGACCGCATCTACAACTCGCTGACTCCCGAATCGCTCAAGCTGCTCGGCCTTTCGCTCACCAATATTCGCATCATCGACGACGGCCTGATTTCATGGCTTTTCATCAGCCAGGAGATGCTCGAACAGACCGGTAGCAAGCTGTTCGATACCGATCTGATCGTTCGTTATCTTCTCAGTGTGCCGACGGTGAGGGTCGCTGTGCTGCTGGTCGAAATGAAGGACGGTCGTGCCAAGGCGAGCTTCAGGTCGCGAGGCAAGATTTACGTCAATCGCCTGGCTGCCCGGTACGGCGGCGGCGGCCACATGAACGCCGCCGGATGCCTGCTGAAAATGTCAGCTGAAAAGGCGCAGCGCGTGCTTCTGGACGATGTGCGCCAGTTCACTCGAGAACAGGTCAACGTTTAATTCTATAATCACTTACCATTCCGATTCAAGTATGCGACTTACCGTTACAGCAAAAGAGGGAGGCTCGATCAAGGCAGATGCCCTCGTTCTGTTCATCTCCACCAAAGAGCTGAAAAAAGAGGCTGCAAAGCTGCTCAAAAACCTTGGCGCCGATCAGGGCGCGCTGAAAGATTTCAAGGCTTCGGCAGGCGACATCGCGATGGCTTACCGTGAGGCTTCCGGCAAGAGCGCGTCGAGGCTGATCCTCGCCGGAATCGGCGATGGCGACAAGCCCGAGCTGTTCCGCAAGGCTGCCCAGGCGGTGACCAGCAAGGCGGTCGATCTGAAAATCGGTACGTTGGCCTTTGATTGTTCTGCCTCCGCACAGTGGGCCAAACAGTCGAAGAGTACTGCCGACGAGCTGGCGGCAATTCTGGCCGGGGCCGCGCAGTATGGCGCGTACCGGTTTGAGCGCCTCAAGAGCGGCAAGCTCGACAAAAAGAAGGGTGAGAGCAAGTCCAAAGAGATTCGCGAGCTGGCCTTTGCCAGCCTCGGCGACGAGCTTGCGGCAATCAAAAGCGGCGCGAATGCGGGCATGATCGTCGGCGAGTGCCAGAATGCGGCGCGCGACCTGGTCAATCTGCCGGGTAACCACCTCTCCGCCGAAGAGCTGGCCGCAGCCGCCGTCGAGGCTGGCAAGCGCGGCGGGTTCGAGGTGACGGTGTTCGACAAGGCGAAGATTACCGAATTGCAGATGGGCGGCCTGCTTGCTGTCAACAAGGGCAGCCAGCAGCCGCCGACCTTCACCGTGATGGATTACAAGCCGGAAGGCAAGGCCAAAAAGACCGTCGCGCTCGTTGGCAAAGGCGTGACCTTCGACTCCGGTGGTATCTCCCTGAAACCCGCGCAGGGTATGGAGGAGATGAAGTCAGACATGGGTGGCGCGGCCTGCGTCATCGAGGCGGTCGAGGCGGCAGCAAGGCTCGAACTGCCGGTGCGGGTGATCGGCGTGGTGCCGGCCACCGACAACATGCCGAGCGGCTCGGCTCAGAAGCCGGGTGACGTTATCACCACCATGTCGGGCATCACGGTCGAGGTGGGGAACACCGACGCTGAAGGTCGTCTGATTCTGGCCGACGCGCTTGCTTACGCCAAAAAAGAGTACGACCCTGACGTGATGATTGATCTGGCCACGCTCACCGGAGCCTGCATCGTGGCGCTCGGTTACCCTGTCGCTGGCTTTTTCAGCAACGACGACGCTCTGGCCGAACAGCTCTTCAAATCGGGACAGGCCTCGGGAGAAAAGGTGTGGCAGTTTCCCCTCTGGGGCGAGTACGCCGAGATGATCAAGTCCGACGTGGCCGACGTGCACAACACCGGCGGGCGCGGCGCGGGTGCGATTACGGCGGCTAAGTTCCTCGAAAAGTTCATCGATGGTCACAAGCACTGGGCTCACGTCGATATCGCCGGCCCGGCCTTTCCGGCCAAGGGTGGATCGAAGGTCTCCGGTGCGACCGGATTCGGCGTTCGGCTTCTGGTGGAGCTGCTGAAAGGCCTGTCGTAAATTACGTTATCCAGGAGGCGTAAACGTGGCGGAAATCAGACAGAATCCCGTGGTTATCGTTCCTGGCGTGCTGTTTTGGGACTCTCTTTACGAGGTAATGAGGGATGCTCTGTCTGAGTGGATTCCGAAAGAGAAGATTGCCATCGCACCGGTCAGCCTGTTGGATTGGATCGGTATGCCTCCTTCGCCCGAGCGCTCGACCAACCGCGTCATGGCGGCTCTGGACCGCACGGTGCGGCAGATGGCTGCGAAGTTTCCTGGCGAGCCGGTCACCATCGTCGCCCACAGCGGCGGCGGCACGGTGGCCATGATCTACCTTCTCCAGTGTCCTTTTCAGGGCGATGTCTATGAAGTCAACGACATGGTTGGCAGGCTGGTGACGCTTGGGACGCCGTTTGACACGCAGGAGCATTTCGCCAAAATCAAGACGGACTTCATCTACAAGCATCTTGATCCCGAATTTTTCAGCAGATACCCCGTGGTGTCTATCGTGAGCGACCGTTACAAGGGGGCCCTTGAAGGTAGTTTTACTGAAAAAATTTGCTATCTCTTTTACCGCGGAGTGAACAACGAGGGCAATCTTGCCGGTGATGGCGTGGTGCCTGCAAAAAGCTGCATTCTTCAGGGAGCTGAAAACGTCACCATTCCCGATTGCGAACACGTTCCTGCGCCGCATACCCGTTGGTACGGAACCAGAGAGGGGGTTGAACAGTGGGTGAAATGGGTGTGATCTGAACGCGATTTCCGATCAGTCAATTGTATTTTCAGCTTGGCTGGGAATGTGGTGCAGCGGGCCAGTCCCGTGACCCAGCTTCCAGTCCGCTCCAGCTTGCAATGCTCTTCTTGTATACTCGATTCCCCTCTTCACGGCCTTTGGCATTTCCTGCATGCTGGCAAGTCCCGACGCAATAGCCGACGAGAGCGTGCAGCCGGTGCCGTGCGTGTTGGTGGTGGCAATTTTCGGGTTCGAGAACCAGTGGAACTCCCCGTTGTGCAGCAGGCAGTCGTGGCAGATTTCGCCTTCCCAGTGCCCGCCTTTGACCAGCACTGAGCGTGCCCCCTTTTCTTGCAATTCTCGCGCTATCCTTTCGATCTCAGTTCTGTCCCCCGGAATCGATTTCCGACTCGTCAGCGCGGCGGCTTCGGGAAGGTTCGGAGTGATGAGGCTGACCAGTGGAAACAGCTCTTTCATCGCCGCCGTGTCGTCCTCCGAAAAGAGCGGCGCACCGCTTGAAGAGCGCAAGACGGTGTCGAGTACCACCGGTACGCCGTCGAGTCCAGCAATCAGTTTTGCAACCATTTCAGCATTTTCCGCAGGGCCGAGCATCCCGATTTTGACTGCATCGATGCGGATGTCCGACACGATCGTCTCGAACTGGCGGGCGATGAATGCGGGTGGAATGGGGTGAACGTCAGCCACGCCCATCGTGCTCTGCGCAGTCACGGCGGTGATGACGCTCAGGCCGTAACAGCCGTGTGCTGCGATGGTTTTCAGGTCAGCCTGGATGCCTGCGCCGCCGCTGCCGTCCGAACCGGCTATGGTTAGCACGGTTGTGTAGTTGCGCGGCGCGCTCATTGCCGGATGTGTTTAACCAGCTCGCGGGTGGCCACTACCGGGTCTTCGCTGCCCGAAACCGCTGAGATGACTGCGACGCCTGATGCACCCGCTGCGATGACTTCGGCGGCGTTGCACACTTCGATGCCGCCAATGGCGATGACTGGCAGCTTTGAGGCTTCGATGATCGGGCGAATCGCCGCTGTGCCGATGGGTGGCATCGGTTTTTCTTTCGATCCGGTGGGGAAGATGTGTCCTGCGCCGAGGTAATCGGCACCATCTTTGGCCGCTTTTGCAGCTTCGGCGGTATTCGAAACCGACACGCCGATGAGTGTTTCCGTGCCGAGCAGCTTCCGTGCCGAAGTCACAGGCATGTCTTGCTGGCCGAGGTGCACCCCGTCGGCATGAGAGGCAAGGGCGATGTCAACTCTGTCGTTGACGATGAACAGCGCACCGTGTTCCCGGCAGAGAGCCTGGATTCTTAACGTCCATTCAAACAGGTCGCGACCCGAGGTCGATTTTCTGCGAAGTTGCACCATGCCAGCTCCTCCTTCAAGGGCCATGCGGGCCAGTTCGACAGGGTTGGTGTGCTGGTCTGTGATGACGCAAAGCAGCCTTCGTGGAATGTTCATGAGGGCAGGTACGAAAAGAAATGGTTGATCGTTTCAGGCATGGTTTCCGGAGCAAAAAAGGCCCTCATGGCCGCAACTCCCCAAGCTCCGCATTCAATGCACGACGGAGATCGTTCGGGCGTGATACCTCCCACCGCGAAGACCGGCAGGGGGGTTGCCCGGCAGACCTCGCGCAGCCGTTCGAGCCCCTGTGGCGGGCCGAACGGATCCTTGGATGGAGTCTGAAAGACAGGCCCGAAAAGCAGATAATCAAGCCCAGACTTGGTGGTAGCACGTGCAGCTGCGACTGAATGCGCACTCTGACCAACAATCAGTGAGGATGCAGCTTTTTTTATCACATCTGGAGGGCATGAGGCTTCGGGAAGGTGGACGCCTGAGGCTTTCGAAGTCAGGGCAATGTCAAACCGTTCGTTGACGGTGAAAAGTGAGCCAGTTGCCTTAATGGCAGGGACAAGCTGTTGGCATAGGGCTTCAAGTTCTTCCGCATCGAGCCCTTTTTCGCGCAGCTGATACACCACTGGTGCTGAACGGCCGAGAGCTTCGGCCTGGCGAAGCGCAAGCCCTTGCAGCGAACGATGCTCCTCGCCGCTGCTGACAAGCATGAGGCGGGGAAGTGGGGTTTGTTTTCTGACCATGAGAGCAATTTCAGGCACGATAACTATTTTTTAAAAGTAATCATAATTGCCGGGAGCCGCTCAACACGAGTGACGGATAGGTGGTTTTTTAAATCAAAAACGGAGCATGACTATGCTTACCAACGAAGAACGCCTCATTAAATCAGGCATCGTTCTGCCAGAAATTCCCGCACCTGCGGGGCTGTATCAGCCAGTTATCCGGGTAGGGGATATGGTCTATACTTCAGGTCAATTGCCGCTGGTTAACGGAGAATTATTGAATCCCGGAGGGCGCGGTTGCGTGACCAATGAGCGTGAGCATGAGGCGACTAACGCAGCGAGGATTGCTGCCCTTAATGCTGTTGCTGCTGTTCGCAGTGTTGCCAGATCAATTGACGATATCGCTCGAATCGTGAAGTTAACCGTCTATGTTTCAAGTGCTGAAGAATTTAATAATCAGCACAAGGTTGCTAACGGAGCATCAGAGATTATTGGGACAATTTTCGCCGATGCAGGGCGTCATGTACGCAGCGCAATAGGTGTGTCATCACTGCCGTTAAATGCAAGTGTTGAGGTAGAATTGATCGCTTATTGTTCAGATATTTAGTCTTTTTTCGAAAAGAAAAAAATATCTAAATGTGATTACATGCCGTCTGTTTTTGGATTCTTTTTGTCTTTTTTTATTTGTTTATTTTATCTTATAAATTCTTAGTGTTTTTGTTCGGCAGAACTTTTTAATTATTTTAAAAAAAAATAGTTAGTGCATTTGGTTTAAAAATTTATTTTGGCTTTTATTTGCTTCTTTTTTTGTTTTTAATTGTCTCTTTTTTTTGTTTTTGTGATTATGTTTTTGTCTTTTTTTTGTGCTTTGTTTGTGTGTTTTGTTGTTAGTTGATTTTTAATTTTATTCGATTGGTTAAGTGATTTTTAGTGATTATTTCTCCTGATTGTTTCTTGTTTTTTTTTGATTTTTCTGACTTTATTAATGTTCTTTCTACGAGTTTTTTATGGGCAGCTATGCTGGAGTTTCCAGTAATGCTGCTGTTTTTATGGGAACGTTTTTCAGCTCAAAGTGCAGGCATTTTGCTGCGATTTCATTATCATTCAAGCTAAAGTCATCTTCTCTGGTCAGCCTTCTGTCCAGGAATTTTTATTGTATTGTTTCAATTCTGCCCTCTTCTATGTCTCGTATAGTCAGCGTACTCCTGATGGTTCTCGTTCTGGTGTTTGGTATGTTCATCGGGTCGAGGCTGAATCGTGAAAACGTGGGGGAGCTTTCGGGCAGTCAGTCCAAAATGATCGATGCCTACAGGCTGATCAGTTCGAGTTATGTCGATCCGGTCAATGCTGATAGTCTTGCAAGTGCGGGTATCCAGGGCATGGTTCAGTCACTTGATCCCCATACGATGTATCTCGAACCCGAAAAGGCCGCTTATAGCAATGCCGAATTCAAAGGGAATTTCGATGGGATCGGAATTGAATTCGATGTGGTTCGTGATACTTTGCTCGTCGTTACTCCCCTTGCCGGAGGACCCAGCGATGCTGTCGGTATTATGCCTGGTGACAGGATTATTGCCATTGATTCGAAGCGCGCTATCGGCATTACCCCTACTGCAGTGCTCAAAAGGCTCAGGGGTGAGCGGGGGGCTAAGGTCAACCTTACGATTTATCGGCCCTTGACCAGTCGTACTCTGGATTTTACGGTCACCAGAGGCAAAATCTCGACCTCAAGTATCGATGCGGCTTTTCTTGATGATGCTGAAACCGGATACATAAGAATCAGCCAGTTTGTAGCGACTACTTCAAAAGAGTTTCGCGCTGCGCTGGAAAAGCTGCGTGCTCAGGGGATGAAGCGCCTTATTATTGATGTCAGGGGCAATCCGGGCGGCTTTCTTGATCAGGCTGTGGCTGTGGCTGACGAGCTGTTGCCTGACGGTGAGCTTATTGTCTATACCAAAAGTCCTCATGGCGGTGAAGACCAGATGAGGTACGCTTCCAAATCCGGTGGCCTTTTTGAAACCGGCCAGCTTGCCTTGCTGGTCGATCGGGGGAGTGCCTCGGCGGCTGAAATTCTTGCCGGCGCATTGCAGGACAACCGGAGGGCGATTGTTATCGGAGAGCTGACGTTTGGCAAGGGGCTGGTACAGCGTCAGTTTGCTTTTTCGGACGGTTCGGCGCTGAGGCTCACAGTTTCCCGTTACTATACCCCGTCAGGACGCCAGATTCAACGCAGTTACGACGAGGGGGCTGAGGGGCGCGAGAACTATTACAAGGAGCGGTTTACCCGGGAGCTTCAGGACAGTTTCATGAAAAAGTATGGCGGGTTTATCTACCGTGATGGTGGTGATATTTCGGTGTACAGTACCTCTCGCATGATGGGAAGTGCGCCTGGCGACAGTCTGAAGGCCGTGCTTGCCCAAGTTGGGGGGATCATGCCCGATTACCTTGTTTTCAGCAAGTCTTACAGTAACCTGTTCCAGGAGCTTTATGCAAGAGGGGTGATCGAGGATCTTGCGCTGAAGCTGATTGATGATCCGAAAAGCCAGGTTCAGCAGTACCGTGAATCGGCCGAAAAATATTTGAAGGAATATCACGGGCCAAGTGATTTGAAGGCTTTGATCAGAAAAGAGTGTGCAGCCAGGAAGATTCCGTTTTCAATTGCTGAATACAACCGCGACCGGAACGAAATTGCACTGGCGATAAAAGCAAGAATTGCAAGGCAGTTGTTCGGAACTGAAGAGCAGATTCGGGTGTTGATTCGGGAAGGTGATCCTTTCATGAAGGTTACGAGGCATCTTATTGAGCAGCAGGCTTCGTGATCTCTCGAATCAGGCAGATGCGCTGCCGTCAGTAGATTTTATCGAACATCAACCATTCCACTGTTTTTGCCTATGTCACTGCTTGAAAAAATCAATAGCAATACCTGCACGCTCAGGTTCAACAACGACTGGCTGAAGATTTTTACCTGCCCGGTGCCTTCATCCGATTTTCTTTCGTTTGTCGGAGTGGCGACCATCGACGCTCCGCAGCACTCCGTCCTCAGCCTTCTTTACGATATCGAGTCGGCACCTGACTGGGTCTGGAAAACCAGCGAAATGCGTATTCTTCAGGAACTTGACAACGACAATGAGGGGCGAGTGGTGCTTCAGCACGTCACTGCGCCCTGGCCGGTGACGGACCGGGAGATCATCAGCCGATCGACTGCCTACAAAGACCCCGAAACCGGTGAGGCTTTTATCAAGATTGAATGCCTTCCGGATTTCATTCCTGAGGATAGCCGGTACGTCAGGGTTCGCAAGCTCGAAGGGGCGTGGAATATCCTTCCTCTTTCGGATGAGCAGTGCCGTGTGGTGTTCAGGTTGCACATCGAACCGGCGGGCGAGATTCCGTCGTGGCTGGCCAATATTGCCGTGATCGATACGCCATATCACACGCTGAACAACCTGCGCGACTTTGTCAAACGCGAAAAGTACCGCCAGCCTGTCGATGCGACATTTAACGAGTCGCCAGAAGACATTGTCAGAAACTATACCGATTTTATTACGGAGTAGTTCCTCATCCGTCTCTCGGCATCATCATAAGTTCAGGTTCATGGATGTAGCAACAGCAATGCAGGGCAACTGGGAGTTTCGTGTCGATCACAAGGAGATCAAAGTTTTTTCGTCGAATGTCGCTGGCTCCCAGGTGCTGGGGTTCAAAGGGGAGGCGGAGTTCGACGTGCCGCTCCGCAAACTGATCAGCCTGTTTCACGATTTCGAAAGCTACGGGCGGTGGGTGCATCAACTTTCCGAAATGGAGGTGGTGCACAAGGACGAAGCAAATCTGGACTACGTCGTCCGGCAGGTGCTCAACACGCCCTGGCCGATTCCCAAACGCGAGATGATTGTGCGCACCGAGTTGCATGCTTCCGAGGAGGGGG
>DRSQ01000030.1 GCA_011372505.1 Chlorobaculum parvum
CCACTGCCGCGTTCGATGACTCTCAACATCGATCAAAGCTACGCTATTCCGGACAGTATTGCCGTTATCAGAAAGAAAATCAACGCTCTTCATCAGGGGCTTGACATTCGCTACAATCAGGAGTACCTGACCGGCATTGAGAAAAATGCGCGGCTTTTTACGCTGATTACGGCTGTGGCCGGTGGTGTGATTGCGCTGGCAACTATCGTCATGAATGCCTTTACGGTGCGGCTTGCCATGTACGCCCGGCGTGACAGAATCAAAACCATGAGGCTGGTCGGGGCCACCCGCCGCTTCATCAGCGCGCCTTTTCTTATCGAGGGTGCGGTGCTCGGGCTGGTTTCAGGCGGTCTGGCTGCGCTCGGTCTCTGGCTGGCCTTCGAGCAGGCGTTGCTGCGCTACGAGCCAGCCATCTACCAGATTTTGCATCCTTCGACGCTTTACATCTATCCTGCGCTGGCCTTGCTCGGCCTTGCACTCGGAGTGTTCGGCAGTGCGTTTTCGGTGGCGCGTTTTCTGCGGCGGACGTAATTACTCTTTCGTGAAGCTGTAAAGCATCTCGATCTCCTCAGCCCAGCTTTCGGAGTTGGGGGTTTCGAGAATCAGCGGAATTTCCTCTATTGCCGGGTGCTGCATAAGGTGCACGAACGCCTCGCGCCCGATCATTCCCTCACCAATGCAGGCGTGCCGGTCAACCCGGCTGCCGAGCTTCTGTTTGGCATCGTTCAGATGCATTCCCCTCAGGTACGATAATCCCACCACGCGGTCGAACTCCGCCAGCGTCGCGTCGAACGCTTCCGGCGTGCGCAGATCATACCCGCTTGCGAAGAGGTGACAGGTGTCGAGGCAGACACCGACCCGCGATTTGTCTTCGACCAGCTCGATGATTCGCGCAAGATGTTCAAATTGCCAGCCAAGGTTGGTGCCTTGACCTGCCGTGTTCTCGATTACCGCCGTTACTTCCGCCGTCGCATCGAGCGACAGATTTACCGACTCGGCGATGGTTTTGAGGCAGGTGTCCTCATCGGTCAACTTGAGATGGCTGCCGGGGTGGAAATTGAGCATCGTGAGGCTGAGCGCTTCGGTGCGTTTCATTTCAGTGATGAACGCTTTGCGCGACTTCTCAAGCTTTTCCGGTTCGGGAGCGCCGAGGTTGATGAGGTAGCTGTCGTGCGGCAAAATGTGCTCCGGCAGGAATCCCGCATCCTCGCAGTTGCGTCGGAATGCCTCGATGGAGGCCGCCGAGAGCGGAGCGGAGTGCCACTGGCGCTGGTTTCGGGTGAACATGGCGAACGCTTTCGCGCCGATTTTCTGTGCGTTCAGCGGGGCGTTCTCGACGCCTCCGGCAATACTGACATGGGCGCCGACCCGTTTCATACTATCGTCTGGTTTGGAGGTTTTCATGAATCGAGCATATCGTAACGGCGATCCGGCGCCGGAAGTTCACTCGTTCAGTTTGTCGATGATCTCGTCCGGGAAGTTTGCGGTTTTGCGGATCGACCAGCTGCCATGCTGTGATTGACGGCTTGAAAGCATTTCGCCGAGCAGGCCGGTCGAGAAGAACTGCACGCCGAGGATGATGAGCAGGATGCCGAGGAACAGAATCGGCCGGTTGCCCGCCGGTTTGTCGAACAGATATTTTTCGATGGTGACGTAAAGGCTGATGCAGAGGCCGAGGAAGAAACTGCTGAGGCTCATCATGCCGAAGAAGTGCATGGGGCGTCTCAGGTAGCGAGTGATGAACATCACCGAGAGGAAATCGAAGAGACCGGGAAGGAACCGCGATACGCCGAACTTGCTGGTGCCGAATTTTCGGGCGTAGTGCTTGACCGGGATTTCGGTGACGCGGAACCCTTTCCATTTGGCGAGCACCGGAATGTAGCGGTGCATCTCGCCGTGCAGGTCGAGCGAGTCGGCCAGTTCGCAGCTGAACGCTTTCAGGCCGCAGTTGAAGTCGTGCAGCGGAATGCCGCTAAAGATGCGCGTCGTCAGGTTGAAAAGCTTCGATGGCATCGTTTTGCTCAGCGGGTCGTTGCGTTCGCGCTTCCAGCCGCTCACCAGATCGAAGCCTTCATGCAGCTTTGTGACGAGCGCCGCGATCTCCGTTGGGTCGTCCTGCAAATCCGCGTCCATCGTCACCACCACCTCGCCCGAAGCTGCTCGCAGTCCGGCCGACAGTGCTTCAGTTTTGCCATAATTCCGTCGGAAGGAGATCATTCGCAGCTCCGGCCTGCCAGTCATCAATTCACCGATCACCTTGTCGGAACCATCGGTCGAACCGTCATCGACCATGATCACCTCGAAGCCGAACGGAGCATCGAAGCATCGCGCTAGCCCAGGACTGTTCAGCGCTGCAAAGAGTTGGTTGCACAGCTCGGGGAGCGACTCCCGCTCGTTGTAGAGCGGCACGATGACGGAGAGGCTGGTCATTTACACTCCCCGCGTTTCGGGGTTCCAGATGTACTTGTGCAGCTGAAGCTGCATCCGCACCGGGAGCCGGTCGCGCAGAATCCACTCCGCCAGCAGGCGCGGTTCGAGCTGACCGAACACCGTGCCGAAGATGATCGTGCATTTGCCGACCAGGCCTTGTTTCGTGATGAAATCGCGCGCCCACAGGTAGTCTTCCTCCGATGCGACGACGATCTTGAACTCGAAGCGCTTGGGTGATGCGAGTGCCAGCGGAATGTTGTCCATGCAGTTTTGCTCGGCAGCGCCCGATGACGGTGCTTTGATGTCGATGATCGTGTGCACGCGCGGATCGACTTTTTCGACCGGCAGGAAACCGCCGGTTTCGAGCAGCACCGTCGCGCCCTTGTCACAAAGCGCGGAGAGCAACTCGAACACGCCGGGCTGAAGCAGCGGCTCGCCGCCGGTGACTTCAACGATTGGCGCATC
>DRSQ01000031.1 GCA_011372505.1 Chlorobaculum parvum
ACCAAGGTCAACACCTATGCCGGCCCGGAGCAGGAGTACTTCCTGATCGACAAGAAATTCTACTCGCAGCGTCCTGACCTCGTGATGAGCGGCCGCACCCTGCTCGGCGCGCTTCCGCCGAAGGGCCAGCAGCTCGAAGATCACTACTTCGGTTCGATTCCGGATCGCGTGCTCGCCTTTATGCAGGAGGTCGAGGAGGAGCTTTACCTGCTCGGTATTCCGGCCAAGACCCGTCACAACGAGGTTGCGCCCCACCAGTTCGAGATCGCTCCGATTTTCGAGCAGGCCAACATCGCTTCCGACCACAATCTGCTGGTGATGGAGGTGATGCGCAAGGTTGCCGACAAGAGCGGCTTCGCGCTGCTTCTGTTTGAAAAGCCGTTTGCAGGCATCAACGGTTCCGGTAAGCACAACAACTGGTCGATCGGTATCGACGGCGGCATGAATCTGCTCGATCCGGGCGATACCCCCGAGTCCAACATCAACTTCCTGGTCTTCCTCGTGGCCGTGCTGAAAGGCGTGCTCAAGCGTTCGGCGATCCTCCGCGCTTCGGTTGCCAGCATCGGCAACGACCACCGTCTCGGCGCCAACGAGGCTCCGCCGGCAGTTGTTACCGTCTTCCTCGGCGACCTGCTCGAAAAAGTGCTCGACGCCATCGAGAGTGGTAAGGTCGATCTCAAGACCGAAAAGCAGATTCTCGATCTCGGCCTCGGCCAGGTTCCGCTGCTCAACAAGGACTACACCGACCGCAACCGCACCTCGCCGTTCGCCTTCACCGGCAACAAGTTCGAGTTCCGCGCCGTCGGCTCTACCCAGCCGATTTCGGTGCCGAACACCGTGCTCAACACGCTCATGGCCGAAGCTGTCGATGAGATGAACGACGCTATTGTCGCCAAGATCGAGGGTGGTATGTCGAAGGATGACGCCATTCTGGCTGCTGTTCGCGAAGGCATCACCGCAACCAAGGCTGTGCGTTATCCCGGCGATAACTACAGCGAAGACCTGCAGAAAGCCGCTGCCAAGCGTGGTCTGCCGAACATGAAGAATACTCCCGAAGCGGTGCGTGCATGGGTCGAGTCCGACACGGTTGCCATGTTCGTCAAGTATGGTGTACTGACTGCAGAGGAGATCGACTCTCGCTACAACGTTCGCATTGAGCGCTACGTGAAAGGCATCGACATCGAGGCTCGCACGCTGCTGCTCATGCTCAAGACCATGGTTATTCCGGACTCTTCGGAGTACCAGGGCGATCTGGCCAGTTCGTTTAACAATCTCGTGGCCGCCGCTGAATCCATCGGTTTGTCCGAGGATGCGTTCAGGAACCAGGCTGGCCACCTTAAGTCGCTCGCAGAGGATCTGTCGCAGCTTATCGAGCTGACTGGTATCCTCGAGGAGACCATCGAAGAGATGGAAGAGCAGGAGAGCGAACTGGATCAGGCCGACTTCTGTGCTGCAAGGCTTCTGCCCTGCATGGACGCTGTGCGCGAAGTGGCAGACAAGCTGGAACTCCAGGTCGATCGCAGCCGCTGGCAGCTTCCGACCTACTCCGAAATGCTTTTTGAGCACTAAGAGCTGGAACGAATTCGCAAAACAAAGAAAGCCCCGGATTTCCGGGGTTTTTTTTGTTAGGAAAAAATCGTGAGCGCAATGAACAGAAAAGGAGATAATTACTCTCCGATAATTTTGACTAACACCCGCTTTCTTCTCCGTCCGTCGAATTCGCCATAGAAAATCTGTTCCCAAGGACCGAAATGGAGGCGGCCTTCGGTGACGGCGACCACTACTTCGCGGCCCATGATTTGGCGCTTGTGGTGCGCATCGCCGTTGTCTTCCCCGGTGAGGTTGTGCTGGTAGCGCGACGGGTCGTGCGGTGCAAGCTCTTCGAGCCACCGCTTGTAGTCGGCGTGCAGGCCCGGTTCGTCGTCATTGATGAAAACCGAGGCCGAGATGTGCATGGCGTTGACCAGGCAAAGTCCTTCCCGGATGCCGCTTTCGCTGAGTGCGCGTTCGACGTCGCGGGTGATGTTGACGAAATCCATTCTGGCCGGGACTTCCATCCAGAGTTCTTTGTGGTACGATTTCATAGGTTGACAGGTCTGTGGTTGATCGGGGATAATTGTATTTAGAACATCTCCTGAAAAGGTGTATTTTTTGACCTTTGAATAATAAGAAACTTGGGCAGCTCTCAATAGCGTGATGGTTCCGGTTTTCCGGGCTAATCTGTTTTCCGCGCTGCTCTTCAGACGGCTTTTAGCTCATGACCGACTTTTTCCAGTACCCGATGTCCTTTCCCGGCTGGTGGCTCGATAACTACTACTACGTCACCTGGTTTCTGAGCATGTTGTTTCTGGGCGGTGGCTGGGCGCTTTTTTATCGATACGGCAAGTTCAGCTACGGCGTCGATTTTGGGTGTCTCTGGAAAACCACGCTGATGATCATCGTTACCACGATTGCTCTTGGTGTGCCGCAATATTATAACACCCGCTTCAGCGCAGAGCATGGCCGTGACGGTGATTCGGTAACGTTGACTCCGGATCGCATCGAGTTCACCTCACGCAAGGGCAACAAGAAGATGTTCCTGTACAAAGACCTCGTTTCGATCTATCAGGAGCCGGTCACCTACAATCCTCCGCCCCAGGTGTTTATCGTGGCCAACAATGCCGGCCTGCGCGATTCGATCACCGTGACCGATGGCAAGAACGGATTGCCGGATGCCGACAAGATGCTGTCGGAGCTGTCGAAACGGAGCGGCGTGACCATCGAGAGACCGGCCAAGAGGCAGTAAGCCGGCCATTTCAGCGATTTATTCATGCAGAGTTTTCGGAACGATTTGGCTCCTGAGCTGGTGAGGCTTGTCGTTGATATCGGCAATACCACCACGACTTTGGCTGTTTTTAGCGGCGCATCGGAGCCGATAGTCGAGTCCGTGCCGAGCGCTTTGTTTGAGGATCCGACAGCAACCGCTGATCTTTTCTCATCGCTCGCTCTTCAGCACGGTACTCCACAGGCTGTTGCGGTATGCAATGTGGTGCCGGCAGCGGCAGCCTCCTGCTCGGCGCAGCTCGAATCGCTTTTTTCGATCGCGGTCATTACTATCAACTCAGCTCTTCGCCTCCCATTCCAGCTTGACTATGCAACCCCACACACCTTCGGTGCGGATCGCATCGCGCTGTGCGCCTGGAGCCGTCATCTGTTTGGCGACCGACCGGTGATTGCGGTTGATATCGGCACGGCGATTACCTTTGACGTGCTCGATGCTGAGGGAAACTATCGTGGCGGGCTGATTATGCCGGGGATCGACATGATGGCCGGTGCGCTCAATTCGAGAACGGCACAGCTTCCGCTGGTTGACATCGACAAGCCGGAAAGCCTGCTGGGACGATCCACCATCGAGTGCATTAGAAACGGCATTTTCTGGGGAGCGGTCAGGCAGATTGCCGGGTTGATCGAAGCCATCGGCGCGGAACTGCTGGGTGAATCGGGCGATTCATCGGTTGAGGTGCTCGCGACCGGCGGCAACAGTCGCATCATCGCTCCGGAGATCGATTCAATTACCCGCCTCGACGAGCTTGCCGTGCTTCGCGGAATCGACCTGCTGCTGCGGTTGAATTCGTGAGCTTGTTCCGGGGATGTGCGCGGATAGCTTTTCTTGCTGTTGGAATCAGACTGATCTGTCCGATCCGTCCAATCGATCTGATTTCGTACGGGCGGTTCGCGAACCGCCCCTACAAAGCTTCGGCCTTGAGTCCTATCTCTTCTCCGAGAACCAGCGCTGGGTGTCATCAATCGCATGAAGCACGTCAGCTTTCGGAACCTCGCGGTCGTGCAGAAATGCGTGGCCGATCCGATCGAGCAGGACGAAGCGCAATTGCTTGTCGATCTTCTTTTTGTCGGAGTGCATGGCGTCGAACAGCTCCTGGCGGTCGAGCGAGATGAATCGCTTGTTGACGAGGCCGCGTGGGAATCGGAAACGGGCGATCAACGCGAGTCCTTCGTTCAGCTCCTCTTCCGGCAGGAAGCCCATTCGGTGCGAGAGGAAGAGCCCGCAGGCCATGCCGATGGTGACCGCTTCGCCGTGGCGCAGGTTACGGTATTCGGCCATCTTTTCAAGCCCGTGCGCGAAGGTGTGCCCGAAGTTGAGCGTCGCTCGCAGTCCGCTGGTCTCGCGGAAATCCTTTTCCACCACATCGGCCTTGGTAAACGCGCTGCGGCTGACTGCGTCCGAAATCCACGGCTCTTCGAGGCGAGCCACCTCGTCGAAGTGTTTAGCGAGCATATCGAAAAATTCCCGATCAGCGATGAATCCGTACTTAACCACCTCGGCCATGCCTCCGAAAATTTCGCGTGATGGCAGCGTTCGGAGAAATGCCGGGTCGATCAGTACCAGTGCGGGCATGTGGAAGTAGCCGATGAGGTTCTTGCCGAGCGGGTGGTTGATGGCCACCTTGCCGCCGATGGAGCTGTCGGTCATAGCAAGCAGGGTGGTCGGCAACTGCACCACCGGAATGCCGCGGTAGTAGCTCGCTGCGATGTAGCCGCCGAGGTCGCCTATGACGCCGCCGCCAACGCAGAGCAAGTTCCAGCTGCGGTCGACATCAGCTTCGATCATCTGCCCGAACAACTTCCATGCGGTCGAGACGCTTTTGGAGGTCTCGCGTGCAGGGACGACCAGCTCGACGGTGCGAAACCCCTGGCGCTGCATCGATGCGATGATCTCATCCCCGTAGAGCTTCCGGGTATTTTCGTCGAACAGCACCACGCTTTTTTTGCCGAGTCCGCGGGCTTCGTATAGCTCCGCGATCGATTCGATGACCGGAGTTCTGACGATAATGTGGCTGGCCGGACTTTCCATGATTCTTACTTCTCCTTGTTACTGTTCCGCTCAGCACGGCGGATATGTCTTTCGATTTTTCTTGTCATTTCCTCGACTGTAGAGCCGATTTTTTTCGAGTCGGTTGCAATTACCATATCGGCTTTCATGTAGCGTGGCTCGCGCTTTTTTAGAATATCCGAAATCCGTTCCTGAATCTGTTCTCGCGAAAGCTTCTCGCCGTTTGGGCCTTTGAGCAGGGGGCGATCGGTTTTGTGCTGAAGCCGGAGCGAGAGCATTTCAGGGCTCGATTTCATGTAAACCAGTGTGCCGGTGTGCCTGATTAGCTCGAAGCAGCGGTTGTTTGCCAGCACACCACCACCGAGAGAAACAACCAGCTCTTTCTGATTGCCGATTCGTTCGAGCGTGCGGAGCTCCAGCTCGCGGAAGGCGGTCTCGCCATCTTCAGTGAAGATGCGGTTGATGCTCTTGCCGGCAGCGTTTTCGATTTCACGATCGAGGTCGATGAACTCGAAGCCGAGCGAGTTGGCCAGAAGCGGGCCGATGGTTGATTTGCCGGAGCCGCTGAATCCGGTCAAAAAGATGAGGGTGTGGTGTTTCATGCGTTCGCGCAACGTGTCGGTCAATGTGCGGCCAATATACGAAAAAACGAAGCGATTGCCGTCGCATCGAAATGCTCAGGAGTTTTGCCAGTGTTGTGTATCCATCGCTTTCACCCGTTGCACCAGTCCAGTCAGGCGGCGTTTGGATTTGCAGTTGTTGATGGCGCGATCAAGCGCCTTTTGTTCGGCTACAATGACCACAAGCTTGCGCCCCCGCGTGACGGCTGTATAGACAAGATTGCGTTCGAGCAGGGGGTAGTGCTGCATGGAGAGCGGAATGACCACCGCCGGGTATTCGGAGCCCTGGCTTTTGTGAATGCTGATGGCATAGGCGAGCGACAGTTCGTCGAGGTCGCTGAAGTCGTACTCGATGTGGTGATGGTCGAAGAGTGCCGTGAGCCTCTCCTCGTCGGTATCGATCTGTTCGATGAGTCCGATGTCGCCGTTGAAGACCTCCTTGTCGTAGTTGTTGACTGTCTGAATCACTTTGTCGCCCGGCGCGAAGGTGGTGCCGAAGCGGGTCACTTTAGGCTCTGCCACCGGGTTGAGCTGCGCCTGCAGTTCGGCGTTCAGGGCCTGCACGCCGATGCCGCCCTTGTTCATCGGAGTGAGTACCTGCACCTCCTTCACCGGGTCGAGCTCGAAGCGTTTCGGGATGCGCTCCGTGACGAGCTGCATCACCTTGTCGTGAATAGCTTCCGGGGAGCTTGCCGGAACGATGTAGAAATCGGAAAGCTCTTCACCCTCGCTTTTGAGCGGGGCAAGCCCTTGATTGATGCGGTGGGCATTGACCACGATTTTCGACTCGGCGGCCTGCCGGAAGATTTCGGTGAGGCGAACGGTGGGGATGACCTCTGAGGTGATCAGATCGGCGAGCACTGCGCCGGGGCCGACCGACGGCAGCTGATCGACGTCGCCGACAAAGACCACCGCCGCGCGGTCGGGGATCGCCGATACGAGCTTTTGCATCAGCGTTACATCTACCATCGAGGTTTCGTCAACCACCACGAACGAGACGTCGAGCGGGTTCCCCCGACCCCGTTTGAAGTCGAAAATCTGCGGATCGAATTCGAGTAGCCGGTGGATGGTTTTGGCTTCGATGCCGGTCGATTCGGTGAGCCGCTTGGCCGCGCGTCCGGTCGGAGCGCAGAGCGCCACGGAGACCTCTTCGCGTTGCAGCACCGAGAGGATCGCCTTGAGGATGGTGGTTTTGCCGACGCCCGGCCCGCCGGTGATGATCGATACTTTGCTGGCAAGTACAAGCGTCACCGCGCTGCGTTGCGAAGGGGAGAGCTCAAGGCCGGTTTGCTCCTCGATCCACGGCAGCACATCGTGCGGATCAAGTGCTTCCCACGGCAGCGTGCCACGCTTCAGGCGGCGCAGTCCCGAAGCTATTCCCGTTTCGGCGCGATGCAGCGATTCGAGAAAGATGCAGGGCACTTCGTCGATCGTTTCACCCACGATGCGGCGGGTCAGCTTTTCGTTCGTTACAGCTTTGGCAACGAGCGGGCGGTCGATGCCGAGCAGGCGTGAGGCTTCGTCGATGAGCGTTTCCTCTGGCACGGCGCAGTGACCATCGCTCGATATCTGACCGAGCACATAGGTAATGCCCGCCTCGGCTCGCATGAGCGAGTTCCGTTCGACGCCGAGGCTCGCGGCGATGGTGTCAGCCGTCTGGAAGCCGATGCCTTCGATGTCGAGCGAGAGGCGGTAGGGATTTTCCGTGATGGTGGCGATGGCTCCTTCGCGGTAGCGGCGGTAGATTTTCCAGGCCCTTGCTGCGCCGACGCCGTGCTCCTGTAAAAAGAGCATGATGTCGCGTACGGCTCTCTGCTCGGTCCACGACGCCTTGACCATGTCGAGCCGCTTGCGGCCAATGCCGGGAATTTCCAGCAAGCGCTCCGGTTCGTTTTCAATCACATCGAACACCGCGTCGCCGAACTGCTCGACCAGTTTTTTCGCGTAATAGTTGCCGAGACCCTTCACCTGTCCCGAGGCGAGGTAGCGCTCCTTGCCTTCGAGCGTGGTGGGCTGCACGGGGGTGATTTTCGAGGCTTTGAACTGCAAGCCATGCGTGCGGTCGTTCTGCCACGTGCCGATGCACTCCATGAACTCGCCTACGGCAGGCGAAGTGGCGAGGCCGACCACTGCTACCGGCTCGCGCTGCCCGGCGGCCCGCAGGCGAAGCACCGTGAAGCCCGACTCTTCGCTGTGAAACGTCACCCGCTCGACGGAACCCGAAAGGCGTTCTTCATGGGTGTCGGCAGGTGTTGTCATTGGCTGCGCTAGATTTGGTGGATGAAGTGGAGTGCCTGCAGGGCAGAGTGCTTTACGGAGTCCCGGCGGAGAGTTTCTGGAGCGTCTGGAGCGTGCGGTCGCACTCGGCTTCGGCTTTGCGTTTGTTGCCGAGCGAAAGTGCAGTACTCGCCTGGTTTGTGTTGAGCGTTGAAAGACGCACGATTTCGGTGTTCAGCCGCATGAACTCGCTAAACTCGGTTTTGGCCTCCCTGATGTAGGGCTTGCTCTTTTTTGCCGTCATGGTATTGAGTTTGTTCAGCGCAGTCTCAGTGCTCTTTTGTTCAGCCTGCATTTTCTCTTCGATGCTCTTCTTCGCTTGCTCATCAGCAACGTTTACATGGCGTACCTGAAGAATGACGAGGTTGCGAATGGCCAGCTTGGCATCTTCAGCGATCTTTTCCATCTGCGCTTTGCGCCACTCGGGCTTTACCCTCGCGGTCAGTTTGTCGAGGTTGCCGTCGATCTTGCGCACCAGCTCTTCGCCGATCGTTGATGAGAGGTTGAGGGCCTTGGTGTTTGTATTTTCCGTGGCGGCTTCGAGCAGCTTTTTGTCAATCGTGCTTACCGTTGCCCACGATTTGCTGAGTTTGTCGACCAGCTCTTTCTCCTTGCTGGAACCGTCTTCGGAAACCATCTTTTCAAGCGTTTTCAGGTCGCGATTGACCTCACGTGCAGCGGCGTTTGACTGTTCGGCATAGGTGCGCGACTCCTCGTCGGTCGTAGCTAGCACGGCACTCTTCTCTTTCTCGACCGAGCGCGCAAGATTCACTCGCATTTCGGCCAGCAGCGCCTGCTTTTGCATCGAAGCACTGCCACCACTCATGAACGAGCCACTCTGGAACCAGAACGAAAGCAGCAGCGTGACAAGCGCTGTAGCTACCAGACTTGCCACCCATGCCAAACCGATGCTTTTGCCAGCTTCTTTCTCGTCTCTGTTCATGATGTGGGGGTTTCCTCAAGGTTAGTCGTGTCGTTGTTTCGTCTTAATCCGCACAATATACAAAAGGTCAGATACGTTTTTTCAGCAAAAGGTGAACCCTCGTCGAGCGAATTTCGTTAAACTGAAAAGGGTTAACCGATAACAAACGGGTAGCATCATGAAAGCCGATAATGAACAGGTCGCGATGGTCGATGCTCTGATCGACCCTTGGTTGAGCGTGATCGGGCGCGACTTTGAGGGGTATCGAAACCATTGCCGCAGGGTCTTCATCTTCGGGTGCGTGCTGGCAGGAACCGATGGCGACAATCAGCAGAAAATGGCCATTGCCGCAGCTTATCACGACCTCGGAATCTGGACGGACAGCACGTTCGACTATTTGGGCCCCTCAAAGCGGCTCGTGCGTGCCTTTCTCGAATCGATCGGCAAGACCGACTGGGCGGATGAAATCGAAGCCATGATCGAAAACCACCACAAGGTCGGCCCGTGGACCTGCAATCCCGCATGGCTTGTCGAACCCTTCCGCCGGGCTGACTGGATCGACGTCACCTTCGGTGCACGCAATTTCGGTCTCCAACGCCGCTACATCTACGAAATTTGCCGCCGCTATCCCAATGCTGGCTACCATCCAGCCCTTGCCCGCCTGACCTTCGAGCGGATGAAAACGTATCCGAAAGATCCTCTGCCGATGTTCAAGTGGTAGTGGGGGCTATCATTTCTGCAAACTGTAGAGCTGATGGACATTTTATTCTTGCTGATTTTACGATAGTTTTTCCTTTGACCTCGAAGAGATATTGCCGGGGCAGAGTCAGTCAAAAAAGCGTGTGCTTTATACAACCTCAAGCATAGTGGCACATTGCCGGTATCCGATAAAAATTCTGAGACATCGAGGAGAAAAAAATCTCTGACGTTGAGCGACGATGCAAGGGCTTTGTATGGTGGCCTTTGGGACTCTTTGGGACAAAACGCCTTGCAATTAGCCGAGCGTGGTTCGTTGACCGTAAGGGTATATACCGGTTCGGACATGCCGGTGCCGCCAGCCAACACGACAGCCGAGATTCTTCAGGGGCTGGAGGCGTGGGTTGAGCAGCACGCACAACAGTCAGAAGTTTTTGAGGTGCCGCTTGAAACCCTGAAGAGGCCGTCTGTTGCCTCGAAGCTGCTCGATGGGTTATGGCAAAGCGTTCAGCGCTTTTATCGATTATGCTTGAAATTGGTGAGATGTTCAGGTCGTCAGTAAACAACTCGATAACCGAAAAGGAGAAAAACCATGGGTGTATTTAAAGACGCATTCAAGAGCATTGGTGGTGCCGTCAAAGACGCGGCGAGTCTTGACGTTGTTACCTTCAAAGGCTCGATTGAGGCTGGTATGACTACCGCCAACATGCCGGATACCTTCGAGAAAGTTCTCAAGCTGGCAGAAGGGAATACCCAGGTAAAAATCAAGCTTTTGGCATCAACCCAGGTCAAACTGGATGGCGATATCCTGGCTTATTTCGATACCGGAATCACTCCGGATGAAGCTAAGGCAAACGCAGAGCTGGTCTCTATCGCACAGAAAGCCCGTGAGGCTACGGTTGAGTTTGTGCATCGCGTCGTCGGTCTGGACGATATCACTTGATGAACAGGAGCTGCACAGCTTGAAATTAACCGATATGTCTGAGCAACTTTTCGACGAACTTGGCGCCGGGCTCGACGAGGCCGTGGAGCGTGGTGACTTGCCGAATCCTGGCAAAAAGCCGGAAGAGGTAAGCCAGCGCAACGACACCGATTCAAAAAGCTACATCTGGGCATTGCGTTCGCGCCTGGTAGAGCTCGGTTACCTTGGAGAAAGCGCCAAAAATCGCAGTTCATCAGGTATAGATCAAGCTTTGACGAATGCAGTGAAGCGCTTCCAGCGTGATGTAGGCGAGGAGCAGGATCGTTGGGCAGGACCGGTAACCTGGCGTGTTCTTCAGTGCCTGTTAAGCTTCGAGGACGAGCAGGAGCCGAGGCACTGGAAGCTCAAGGTTCCATTTCAGGAAAGTCCGGCAGTGGCACGCGCGGCCTGGCTGCGCTTGTGGGTGATGGGTTTTTTTGTGAAAAACCGGAACGCAGTCAAGGATGACTGGAAAAACAGCAAGCTCAAGTTCAACGCCTCGATGGA
>DRSQ01000032.1 GCA_011372505.1 Chlorobaculum parvum
AGCTCGCTGAAATTCGTAAGCCCCTCCCGCGCCGCCTGATGGACGGCCATCGCATTGGCCGGAGCGGTGGTCTCGAAACCTACGGCGAGAAACACCACCTCTTTCGACGGATTGTCACGAGCGATCTGCAACGCTTCGAGCGGCGAAAACACGACCCGCACATCCGCCCCCTCGCTCCGCGCCATGAACAAGTCTTTCCCGCTGCCCGGCACGCGAAGCATGTCGCCGAAACTCGTCAGGATCGTCCCAGGCATCGCTGCAATCGCAAGCGCCCGGTCAATCGTCTCCAGCGGCGTCACGCACACCGGGCACCCCGGCCCGTGCACGAGCTGCACGTTCGACGGCAAAAGCTGGTCGATCCCGTTCCGCAAAATCGAATGCGTCTGCCCGCCGCAAATCTCCATGATCGTCCAGTCGCGCCGCGCCACCTGCCGGATGCGATCAAGCAAAACACGAGCACGAGCCGGGTCGCGGTATTCGTCGATGAATTTCATGCGTCCGGATTCTGGATGAGCGACGGAGGAAGTTCTCCGTCAACGTCAAACGCGCCGCTTTTGATGAGTTCATCCCAAAGTTTCAGGCTTTCGGCGGCTTCCTCCTCGTCGATGATCTTCAGCGCAAATCCCGCATGGACAATGGTGTACTGACCGATGGCAATCTCCGGCACGTACTCAAGGCACGCCTTTGTGAGAGCGCCGCTGATGTCCACCGTGCCCATTTTCAGGCCGTTCTCTTCGCGGATTTCTATGAGTTTTCCGGGGATTGCGAGGCACATAATTATTCATCAATTGTTAAAAAAAGTGGCTACTTAGGCGCGAAATCAAAGGGTCACTGCTATGAGGTTATACCTCGGTACTCACCTTTTAGATACGCCCTTCCAATCGCTGCCTGACCCAGACTTATACCGCCGTCGTTGGCAGGGACTTGTTCGTGAATGAGCACGGTAAATCCTGCGGCTTCGAGTTCTTGCGCAAGCGCTTCAACAAGTAGCACGTTCTGGAACACGCCGCCGCTTAAGGCGACGGTTTTGAGGCCGGTTTCAAGATAGGCCTTGCGTGTAATTTCTGAAAGCATGGTGACGAGCGTGCGGTGGAAGCGCTGGGCGACCTCTCCGGCTCCAGCGCGAACGCGGACGGCTTCGGCAATGTCGCGGATGAGGGGTGAAACGAGCATTTGCCAGCGGCTGTCGCGGCGTTCGATGCCGAAGCTGTAGCCCGTGTCGGCGAGCTGGCCACGTGCGGATTGCATCAGCTCGATGGCGGCCTGGCCTTCGTAACAGGCTTCGTGGCGGAGGCCGCAGATCGAGGCAACGGCGTCGAAGAGGCGGCCGCAGCTTGAGCTTTCCGCCGTGCCGACCCCTTTTTCGAGCAGTTCGAGCACCTGCGCCGACTGCGGTTGGCGGAGGCACTGGAGGCCTTCAGGCGATACGCCACTCCGATGCAGCCAGCCGAGGGCGGTTCGCCACACTTGCCGCGTGACCGCGTCGCCGCCGGGCAGGGGCATCGGTTCCAGCGAGGCGAAACGTGTCGCTCCAGCGGCGTCGCCGATCAGCACTTCACCGCCCCACACCGTGCCGTCGGTGCCGTAGCCGGTTCCGTCGAGTGTGAGGCCGATAGCCGGGCCGTCGTAACGATGCTCGGCGAGGCACGAGGCGAGGTGCGCGTGGTGGTGCTGCACGCCGAGAGTGGGCTTCTTCTGCTCCAGCGCCCATCGCGTGGTCATGTAGGCGGGGTGGATGTCGTGCACGAGCAGCTCGGCTTCCGTCTGGAAAATGCGTTGCAGATGCGCGGCCACGTCGTCGAAATGGCGGTACGCTTCGTAGTTTTTCATGTCACCGATGTGCTGGCTCATGAACGCTTCGCCGCCCTTCACGAGGCAGAGCGCATTCTTCAGCTCGCCGCCCGTGCCGAGCACCGACGGACCGCTTTCGGCGAGCCGGATCGGCGCGGGCGCGTAGCCACGGCTGCGGCGAATCAGGCGCACCGCCCCAGCCATCGACATGACGACCGAGTCGTCGCAGCGCCGGGCGATGGGGCGGTCGTGCATCAGGAACGCATCGGCGATGCCCGCAAGCCGTTCGAGCGCCTCGGCGTTGTCGGCAACGAGCGGCTCCTCGCTGAAGTTCGCGCTGGTCATGACGAGCACTTCCGGACCTTCGCGCAGAAGTAGCCAGTGCAGCGGCGAGTAGGGCAGCATCACGCCAAGCCGGTCGTTGCCCGGCGCGATGGACGAGGCAAGCGGCATATACGGACATTTGCGCAGCAGCACGATCGGCGCTTGCGGCGAAGCGAGCGCAGCCTCCTCCTCGGAGCCGATTTCGCACAGCGCACGGGCGGCGACGAGGTCGCACACCATCACGGCGAGCGGCTTCTGTTCGCGCCCTTTGCGTTCCCGCAACCGGCGGACAGCCCCCTCATTCGAGGCATCGACGGCGAGATGGAATCCGCCAATTCCCTTGATCGCCAGAATCTTCCCACCCGCCAGCAACTCGCCCGCCACCGTGATCTCGTCGCCGATCTTCTCCGGGCAGTCGGATGCTATCATAACTTCTGTCGTCATTGCGAGGAGCGAAGCGACGCGGCAATCCATCGTGCTGAGTTTGCGCAAGAGATTGCTTCGCTCTGATCGCAATAACGGAGAGTCGGGCCTTAGAACCTTTGGATAAAACTGTTTACGGGAAGTCCGGCAAACATCGATCCGCTGACCGTTCGCGTCGCGCAGTTCGAGCTTCGGGCCGCAGACGGGGCAGGCGTTGGGCTGGGCGTGGAAGCGGCGGTCGGCGGGATCGCGGTACTCGCGCTGGCAGTCGGCGCAAAGCGCGAAGCCTTTCATTGTGGTGAAGGGGCGGTCATAGGGGACGGCCTCGACGATGGTGTAGCGCGGGCCGCAGTCGGTGCAATTGGTGAAGGCGTAGCGGTAGCGCCGACCAGCGGAGTCGGCGATGTCGGCGAGGCAGGCCGGGCAGGTGGCGATGTCAGGCGAGATGAGCGTCTGCATCGCGTCGCCGCCGGACGATTTCGAAATGATGAATCCCGGTTTGGCGACAAGCGGGATAACGTTGCGGTCAATCGAATCGATGCGGGCCAGCAGCGGAGCCTCGTCGCGGAGAGCGATCTCGAAGCGATCGAGCGAGTCCGACTCACCCTCGACTTCGATCAGAACGCCGGAGCTTGCATTGCGGACAAATCCAGCCAGAGCTAACCGGCCCGCAAGCCGCCAGACGAAGGGGCGGAAGCCCACCCCCTGCACGATGCCGCGAACCTCGATCCGGCGGCGTTCACATTGCGGCCAACCGCTCAGAGCGCCGCAAGGTTGGCGTTCAGCCACGCGATCCACTCGTCGAACCCCTCGCCGGTTCGCGCCGACAGCTCGATCCATTCGAGGTGATGATTGACCTGCATGGCGTACTCGCGGCATTTGGCGGGGTCGAAATCGACATGCGGCAACAGGTCGGTTTTATTGAGCAGGCAGATGTCCGCTTCGTGGAACATCGTCGGATATTTGAGCGGCTTGTCCTCCCCCTCGGTGACACTGATGACCACCACCTTCGCCGCCTCGCCGAGGTCGAAGAGCGCCGGGCAGACCAGGTTGCCGACGTTCTCGATGCAGAGCAGCGAGCGCTCCGGCGGGTCGAGTTCACGCACGGCGCGCTGCACCATCTGCGCATCGAGGTGGCAGCCGGTGCCGGTGTTCACCTGAATGACCGGCACACCAAGCGCATCGATCCGGTCGGCGTCGTTGGTGGTCTGCTGGTCGCCTTCGATGACGGTGACCGGATGGTGCTCCAGCAGCGCCGGGATGGTCTTCTCGAGAATCGAGGTCTTGCCGGAGCCGGGCGAGCTGAGGAAGTTCAGCGCCAGCACCCGCCGCGCCTCGAACCAGCCGCGATTGCGCTCGGCGAGCATGTTGTTCTGCAACAGCACATCCTGCTCCATCTGCACCTTGCGAGCCTCGCCGTGGTGGTGGTCGTGCCCGTATTGATGCTCATGCGTATGATCGTGATCGTGGCTGTGTTCGTGGTCGTGGTGATGGCCGTCATCGCCGACGTGAACATGGTAGCCCGTCACGCCCGGCTTGCGAAGCACCGCCCCGCTATCGCCCGAACAACCGCAGGTATCACACATAGTATTTTACTCCCTTTATTATTATTGATCAGTCAGATCCGACTGATCTTTACTCTATCGTGATCGAGCGCACTGCCAGCTCCTGGCCCGATTCCACCGTCACCCGGAACTGGCCGCAGGCCGGGCACTTGGCGAAAAAGCTCGTGACCGCAAAACGCTCGCCGCACGCCTCGCAGCAGCCCCGGCCCTCCGGTTCTTTGATAGTCAGCTCGGCTCCATCGGCAGGCGTATCGCGGCAGGCTGCCGAGAAACAGAATTTCAGCGACTCGACCTCCACGCCTGCCAGCTTTCCGACCACAAGTTCAACGCCAGTCACCTTCGAGCACCCCTCCTGGCAGGCCTTTTCGGTCACGGCGTCGATAACCGACATGGCAATGGACATCTCATGCATCGCAAATGCTATTGGCCTTGAAGCTTGAAAAAAAAACTGAAAAGCATAAGTCTGTACAGCTCTTTTCTTAAAATAGTTCCGGTCATCGGATAACAGCGTGACTACATAGTGCTATGATCGTTAAATTTTTCTTAATTTTCGAAACAACATTCATTTCAACGCATAAACGTCCATGAAGTATTGAACCACCTCACAGGACTTTTCGGGTTACCGGCAAGCACGCTGATCGAACTGCTCGACCTTGCCGCCGGATACAGAGAGGGGCTCAACAGAGAGCCTGAAACCTTCGCCCCGTTGCTCTCGAACCGGCGAATTGCCCTTGTTTTCTTTGAGAATTCCACCCGCACCCGCTTTTCGTTCGAGCTCGCCGCACGGCATCTCGGCGCGGGAACGCTGAGTTTTACGGCGGCATCGAGCAGCGTCAGCAAAGGCGAAACCCTGTCGGACACTATCCGCAACCTCGAAGCGATGAAGGTCGATGCGTTCGTCCTGCGGCACCCCTCGTCGGGCGCGGCGGACTTCGTGGCATCGATCACCGACCGGCCGGTCATCAATGCCGGAGACGGCACTCACGAGCATCCGACCCAGGCGTTGCTCGACATCCTCACTCTCAAAAGCTACTTCGGAAAGATCGAGGGGCTGAAAATCATGATTCTCGGCGACATCCTGCACAGCCGGGTCGCCCGCTCGAACATCCTCGGCCTGAAGACGCTCGGCGCAGAGATCGCGGTCTGCGCGCCATCGACCCTGCTGCCGGGGCGGATCGACAAGCTTGGGGTGCAGGTCTTCACGAAACTTGACGATGCACTCGCGTGGGCCGATGCGGCCATCGTGCTGCGACTCCAGCTCGAACGCGCCACCGGCGGCTACATCCCGTCGCTCGAAGAGTATTCGGCCTACTACGGCTTGACCGACGAGAAGCTCGACCGCCTCAAACGGCTGCTGCCTGTGCTGCACCCCGGACCGATCAACCGCGAAATCGAAATCTCGAACCTCGTGGCCGACCGCATTCAGCCGCCCGGCTATTCGAGCAGTATGCTGATGGAGCAGGTCACCAACGGCGTGGCCGTGCGCATGGCCGTGCTGCACCGCCTGCTGGCCACCGGCTGAGCCACCGCAAACCATATTAGTTATATACCGACCACGGAAGAAAACAATCGACCATGAACACACGCCACTCAATCCTATCCGTCGCCCTCCTGGCAACGCTCGGCCTCGCAGCTCCGTCCGGCGCGGCTCACGCCGAATCGGCGCTCCATCCGACGCTCGACACGCTCTTCGATCCGCTCCTGGCCGACCCGATGGAGCCGCGCATCGCCGTTATGCCGAAGCTCGGCAAAAAGCAGCTTCAGCTCGACATCGGCACCTCGGCTGACCTGTACCAGAACGAGAAAAAAACCTTCGCCGCCGGTATCGACTTCGCCACCTGGTCATTGCTGAACCGGACGAGCAACTTCAAGTTCCCGGTTGACAGCATCGACTACCTCTTCGGCGTGAACGCCACGTTCCGTCGCCAGCTCACCGACACGCTCATTCCATTCGATGAGGCCGCCGTCAGGGTCCGGTGGAGCCACATTTCGGCGCACTTCGAAGATGGCCACACCGACGACGCGGGCGAGTGGCTCCATCCGGAAGAGAGCCCCTTCGGCATCCCGTTCACCTACAGCCGGGAGTTCATCAACGTCACGGCTTCGCTCAGCTCACCTGGTCGCAGAATCTATCTTGGCTACCAGTACATGTACCACACCATTCCCGATGAAATCAGCGCAAGCTCGTTCCAGGCCGGCGCAGAAGTCGGGCTGCCCTACCACGCCTATCTGGCCGCCGACTTCAAGCTATTGCCGGTCTGGCAATGGGATGAAGGTAAAACCGATGGCTACCGCGGCACCTGGAACCTCCAGGCCGGCATGCGCCTGAGCTCGATCGGTCTGGACAATGTGCGAATCGCCGCCAACTACTTTTCGGGCATGAGCCGCCACGGCATGTATTTCTACAAGCCCGAGAGCTACACCACGCTGGGGATGATTGTGGATTTGTAAAATGCAGTCGGCTTCTGACAGATCGGTCGGATCGGTCGGATCAGACTGATCTGTCTGATGAGCCGACTCTTGCCTTTCGAGGCACACGGGACAGGCCCCCCCCCTATAGCAGCGAATCGAAAAATCCGGGGCATTGGCTGTCGAAGCCCTTTTCGTGCCCCGATTCGATCATCTCGTACAGAAATGGCGGATAGAGGCGATAAGAGGTCAACGAGGAGATTGGCAGCCAACTGCTCTGCAGAATCATCTGCTTGTCGTCGGGCAGCTCCGGATCACGTCCGGTCACAAGCGTGCCGCCGGTCACTTCACAGCGAAACCCGAGGGAGACCGAGTGGTGCTGCTCCCCCTGCTCCGGCAAACCGGGATATGGATAGAGCAACTCCTTGACGAAAACCATCCCGCCAACCGAGCACTCCAGACCGGTCTCCTCCATCACCTCCCGCCTGAGTGCCTCCTGAAGGGTTTCCCCCCGCTCGACCACACCGCCGGGCAAAATCCAGTAGGTTTCTGGAAAAGCGGGATCGCCCGGCGCAAAACTCCGGTGTTCGACGAACAAAACATGGCCATCATGAAGACACAGAGCACTGACCCTGAGATAAACCGGTGTTCTTGACAGATCGCGCATAAAATAACAGCAGCCTTAAGCGTTGTAATAACGTATTTTCATTCTGAAAGAAATAAATGGAAAATACAATAACGAAAAGCCTAAAACCCCTCTTTTATTTTGGACTAATAAATACTATTTCCTTAAGTTAGCGTTAGCCATAACCACATCTGTTCTTTTTAGTGTCATGTGGTTCCCACACTCCGATGATGGAAACCGGCCGTTGTAAAACGGTTTTTATTTGAATTGACAAAACGCATCACACAACCTAACGGAGAACACACAATGAAAAAAATGCTGTCACTTGCTGCGATGTTCGCAGTGCTGGCATCCGCCTCCCCGGCTCATGCTGAGCTGAAACTCAGCGGCGACGCTGGCGTACGCCT
>DRSQ01000033.1 GCA_011372505.1 Chlorobaculum parvum
CGATGCATGTCAGAACAATCGGCTATGTGCGAGCGGTGGCCAAGATCGGCCTGAGTAACCTGACCTACAACCTGATGCGCTGCACGCAGCTCAACAAAAAAGTGCACAACGTCTTTCTCTGGGGATAACTACGCCCAGTCGTGGCTGAAAACCCGTTTGCAGGGACAATACTGTCAATAAACAACTGCTTTGCAGGGCAGAATGGCCCTGTTTCGGTGAAATACAAAACCGGGAATATTTCAGATCACCCTTTTTAGAGGTGCCCATAGTTAAAGACGAACAAAAAAGCCGGGAGCCTGCTTTACAGCAAACTCCCGACTGGAAGAATTCTTCGGATATGTGGATATAGCGCTTATCCCACCTCTTTACCGGCCATAACGAGGGTCGGCGGTGCACCGAGGTGCTTACCGGCAAGCAGGACGTTCCAGTAGAGCGCCTCGAAGCCGAGTTTGCCGTACCAGTTCATTTTAGTCTCTTTCAGCAACGTGAATGGGCCGAGCTTCGGCATCGGGAACTTGCCCGGCAGCGGCTCGATCTTGTAGTTGAAGTCGATGAGCGACGAAGAGCCTTTCGAATAGACGATGAAGCAGGTCGAGTGGCCGTCGAAAATCTCCTCCGGCTTCGCGCCGTAAATCTCGGCCATGATGTTGAACACCACGACGTCCGCCTCATAGTGCGCAACCGAACCGGCTTTGGAGGTCGGCACGTTGGTGGCATCGCCAATCACATAGACTCCGTCGTGCTTCAGTGCCTTCAGCGTATTGTGGTGCGTCGGCACGAAGCCAAGACCATCGTCCATTTTCGAGTTGGTGATAACCGGATCGCCGCTGGTGGTCGGTACAGTGACAAGCAGATCGTAATTGACCTTATCGCCCTGTACCGACTCAATAAACTTCTCCTTTCCATCCACACGGTTCAGTTCAAAACCGGGAGTGATCTTGATATTCTTCTGTTTGGCGGCCTCAGTAAATACAGCTGTAGCTTTCGGTTTGGTAAATGCACCCGGCAGAGGCGTCACAAGCTCGATCTCGGTTTTATTCCTGATGCCCTTGCTTTTGGCGTACCAGTCGGCCAGAAAAACAAACTCGATCGGCGCAACCGGGCACTTGATCGGCATTTCGACGATATTCATCAGAATCTTGCCGCCTTGGAACTCACTGAGCTTCTGGCGGAGCATGTCAGCCATTTCGAGGTAGTAGAAGGTGAAAACGTTCTTGCCCCACGCATCCATCATGCCGTCGTTTTCCTCGGGGTTAATACGGCAACCGGTGCTGATGACAAGAAAATCGTAGTCGAACTGGTGGTTCCGGGTTTTGACCTGCTTCTTGTCGGGATCGATATGGGTGATCTCGTCGATAACGAAATTGATGCCAGGGGTAATGTACTTTCTCCTCGACTTGGTCAGAGTGCTGGATTTCTGGATGCCAAACGGAACGAACAGCAGTCCGGGCTGATAAAGGTGGTTGTCATCGCGATCGATAATTGTAATTTCCCAATCTGCGGGCAAGTGACGCCTCAGATTGTTTGACACGATCGTACCGGCGGTACCCGCCCCCAAAACGACGATTTTTTTTGACATACTCCAGCCTCCAGCGCTGTTCAGTTTTGTTGAAATAGAAAATTCAATAAAGCGAGGCCATAAACAATCGTTACGAACCAGGCACGCTCCAACGCCACTCCGCGACGTTCGTCATGTCGCCGGGCTTAACTATATAACCATATCGATGAAAAATTAGATAAATATATTAAACCGTAAGCATAAATACAAACAGCGAATCAGCTATAAAGCTTTGTAAGACAAGATTTTTTCAGAGAAAGCCTGAAAAGTTCCGTGAGCAGCGCATTTCTCATCAAACTTCAAGTTAGGCTCCCCCACTATCATCTGCTTTTCAGGCTTTGACGCTTTGATGGAAGGAGAATGAAAAGAGGAAAAAAATGGTGGACACGCTGCCGGGAAGTGATACTGAAAACTGATCCGAAATGCACCCTGTGAAGGTCTGAACAAACGCCCAAAAACAAACAAGCCACCAGGAACCTGAACGGCCTCTGTTGGCTTGTTCCCGCGCAAGGCGACGGGACAAGGCCGAACGAAGTGAGCGCTGCGATTCCAGGCGACGTAGTCGACTGGAACAATGTGCCGGGGCAAATTCCGGGCTGAAATCACTTCGCAGGCGTCGTACCGATAGCTTTGAGAATCAGAGCTTCGAAATCAGCCTTGGTCAAACCGCCGGTGACTGCTTTTAGCAACCGACCGTCACGTCCCACGACGAAGGAGACCGGTATTGCTCTGACTTTGCCGTTCGTAAGGTACTGGCCGAAAGCGGCTTCAAGCTCTGGGGTGGTCATGCCGACAGGATACTCAACCCCCATTTCCCAAAGAAAATCGGGCAGCGTCGATGCGCGATCCCTGAAGGCAACGCCGATAAAGGTGAAGCCCTGTTTGGCATACTTTTTCTGCAGCTCGACCATGCCCGGCAACTCACGTCTGCATGGCGGACACCACGAGGCGAAGAAGTTGACGATGTAGGGCTTGCCGGCAAGTTGCTTGCTGTTCACTTCGCCTCCGTCGAGCGTCTTCATTTTGAATGACGGAGCGTGCTCAGCTATTTCGGGAAAGGAGTCCTGAAAAGCCGCCGCAACAGCAGGAACGGATATTGCCATGCCGCTGATGCCGAAAGCCAGAAGGAGTGCGGCGAAAAGTTTTCGTACGGAGTTCATGAAACTCGGATTGGTTGAACAGTTTGTTAAATCAAAGATACAAAGAAAGGGCACCGTAATCCCACGAACGCCCCCTCTGCTGTTTCTCCGAAACCGATGGTTTGACGATGTCAGGCTACATCGATGCCCGGATTGCTGCCGATGTTTTTCAGCTCCGGCGTGTGGAGCTTGTTGATCTCCACAACCTTTTTGTCTTTCAGGTACGCGGCTACGGTATCCCAGACTGGTTCGCCCGGCGATTTGGAACCGACTGTCGCCCAGCCGGCAACGCGGTACTTTTTGTTCGCGTCGATGGGCTGTCCGTTCTGAAGCCGCATGTTGTCGATGCGCTTGCCCATTGTTGCCTTCGGATCGATCCGGTAGTTCAAGCCGCCGGTGCGCACCATGTCACCGCCCTGCTGGTAGAAGGGATCGAGATTGAAGAGATTGTCGGCAACATCTTCGAGGATGTCCTTGATCTGCTTGCCGGTCATGTCGTGCGCATAGGTTTCGGGATAGGTCATGCAGGTCTGGTCGAGCACATGTTCCATCGTGATGGTCTGGCTCGGCAGCACCGTGGTTCCCCAGCGGAAACCGGGCGAGAGCGAAATTTGGGCTTCGTTACGCTCCAGAAGAGCATCACAGATAATCTGATCGAACGGGCCGTCGAAATTGCCCCGGCGATAGAGCAACGATCCGGCCGTGGCCAGTGGCTCCTGAAGCTTGTCGAGGTACGGGGCTCTGATCTTGTTAACCAGCGCCTGCATCCCGGAATGCGCCGGAAGCTCGTTGGAAAAGACCGGAAGCAAACGATATTTGAACTCCTTGACGCCACCGCCGCCGAGCTTGAGGTCAATAACGCCGAGGAACTTGCCATTCGATCCGGCATTGGTCACCAGTGTGCGGCCTTTGGCGTTCTTCACCACGAAAGGCTGCGCAACGCCATCGTGCGTGTGGCCGCCAAAGATCACGTCGATGCCGCTGACCACCTCGGCGAGCTTGATATCCACATCCATGCCGTTGTGCGAAATGAGCACCACCGCATCAGGCTTCTCTTTGGCCCGAATGTCATCGATCAGCGCCTGCATATCGCTCGAATTGATGCCAAACGTCCAGTCCGGAATGAAGCGTGAGGGGTTGGCAATCGGCGTGTAGGGGAACGCCTGACCGACAACGGCGACGCGATGCTTGCCCGGCGTTTTCATCACGTATGGGCGGAAGGTGTGGCCGGTGTTTTCGTCATAGGCCTGAGCGCCATCGAACATGGCGATCTCTTTGGTCTTGATATTCTGCGCCACGAAGTCACCCTTGAACGCGGCCAGGTTCTTGCGCACCTCCTCTTCGAGATAGGTGAACTCCCAGTGGCCGGTCATGACATCCACCCCGAGCAGGTTGCAGGCTTCTACCATGTCCATGCCGCGATTCCAGAACGCCGTTCCCGAACCCTGCCAGGTGTCACCGCCATCGAGCAGAAGCGTCTTGTCGGCTCCATACCCGGAACGCATCTTGTCCACAAGCGTCTTGAGATGCGCGAAACCACCGACCTTTCCGAAGCGCTGCGCCGCCTCGGCGTAATTGATCGCGGTGTAGGCATGAGCGAGCTGCGAGCCGAGCGCGATGCCATAATATTTCAGAAACGCCTCGGTCACCAGATGCGGAGGACGCCCGAAAGCCTGCCCGAGCCCGAGGTTCATACTCGGCTCACGGTAGTAGATCGGCATGAGCTGGGCATGAGTATCCGTCATGTGCATCAGGCGGATGTCGCCGAAATTGCCGAAATCATACAGGTCTGAAGAGCCGGATTGGGCCATGGACATGCCAGGCAGAAAAAGACCTGCGGCACCGGCAAATCCGAGAATGCGTAAAAACTCGCGACGGGATAGGTTCATGAATCGATGGCCGTTTTGGTTACCGTAAACGAATAAAATAGAATCAACAGAACGGCGCCGACCTCAAACCGGCACCGTAACTATGTTCAGTGTTCGGGAATCATCATCTCCCAGTTCTTCTCCATAAACTGAGCCTGAGCAACGGCCTGTTGGCTTTCATTGAGGGCGCGAGACGCCAGCTCGTCGGCCTTCGCCTGCTGCCCCTGCTCGCACGCCTCTTTGGCTGAGGCGATCAATGAAGCCGTATCACGCCACTCGTACCCGAGAGACGCCGCCACCTTTCTGGCCGCCTCGGCCTGGTCGATCAGCGCCGACGAGCACGCATTACCCGCGGCCAGCAGCATCGAACCGGAAGGCATGAGCACAAGCAGGCTCAAAAGCGATAACACTTTTTTCATTATTCCTCCATCTTATTTTCGTAATGCCGGACCGTTGTACTCAAGGCCGTTGGACATGACTGTCTGGAAAAACTCCAGATCGCGATACTCTTCGCTCTGTGCCGGGAACGGCTTTGCGCCGATGTTCTTGTTGCAGCCGGCATAGCGTCTGTGCAGCGTGCCGATTTCGCCCCATTTGGAGCGGAACACCGGAAAATGAGTCGTATGGCCAAGCGCCGGGCTAACAATTTCTGCTCTCAGATGGCGTCCGGTATACTCCATGTGGCAGCCCGAGCATGACATGTTAAGCATGCCTCGCTTGGCATAGAAAAACTTTTTGCCCTTCAGATATGCATCGTAAGCAGCCTTGTTCTTGACCTTTACATCGGCCTTTTGCCCCCGGCTGATGTAGGCCATGTAGGCCGAAACTTTTGCCAGATCGCCCTTTTTCCACGGCCAGGCTTTTTCGCCGTTTTTGACGCGGCACTCATTGATGGCCATTTCCAGCGTCACCACCTCGCCACGCTTCTCGTCGAAATAGGGATACTTGCCACGTACGGCTCCCCCGTCCGGAAAGCAGCTTGCCAGCGCTTTACCGTTGGCGAAGGGTTTGGTGAACAGCGCTTTACCCACCTCCACATCCAGCTCGTAAGGCGGAAACTCCTCCATCTCCTGCCACTGTTGGCGGGAATCTTCATCAAGCGCATAGACTCCATTGGCGAAATCAGCCAGCTTCACATCCGGAAACTCCTTGTGAAAGTAGGCCTGAAACTCCTGAACATCGGCATCGACCAGTTTCTGATAATTTTCCGCCTGGGCAGGCCCTGAGGCCATGAGCGCCGACACCATGAGAGCGGCCGGAATCAGCTGCCTCAAGGTCTTGCCTTTCATCATAAATAGGTTCTCCTGTGTTTGGGAATTACATGGCTGCAATGGCGGCCTCTCCATTTCCTGATCCTCCGGTACTATCAACCCAGGAGACTTTCAACATATCGCCCGCTTTGGCGCCATCGAACTGGAACGACAGATAGGGATTTTTCGACACGCCTGGTCCGAGTTCTGCGTGGAACACCGTATCGCCACCGCAGGTAGCCGTTACCTCGGTGATGAAATGAGCCGGAACAATTGCCCCGCTCTGATCTTTCCTGCGACCGGTCTCCATCGGATGCGGAATCAGCATTTTGACCGACGCGACATTATTCTGAACTGATGCTTTGATTTTCATGATTTCACTCCGAAAATTGGTTTGAAGAGTTTTCGATTAACCGCCACAGCCGCCGATGGTCACCTTGACTTCACGAACGGTGCGGTAGAGCTTGCCGCCAGCCTGAGCGATGACGACCACATTGGAGGTCTTGGCCATCCTCATGCGGAATGAAACGTCGGGCTTCATGCGCGGCAGCACGTCGAACGAAGCTACGAGCGGGCTGAAGTTTGCGGGAGTGAAAATGCTGATATTGGTGACACCGGGAATGGGGGTCGAAACCGTGACTGGCACAAACGCACCGTTTTCGGCGATTTCAGGAGCTTTGATCTCGATTGCGGTCGAATCTTCGATCGGCAGGGAACCATATTTGGCTGCGATGGCTGCATCGAGCTCGTTGGCCGTGAACGCCTTGTCGCTCCATTTTGCCAGAAGCGTGCCCGGCATCATCGACAAAACGGCAACCGAAGCCGCCGAACCGGCAACCGTTCTACAAAAATCTCGGCGGGAAATACCCATGTTTGCCTCCTCTGAAAAAGGGTGTTAGTGGTTTGACCCCCTACGGGGGTCTTGTTTAAAAAATCATTCGATCCGAACACCGTGAAAAAAGCCATGAGCGGTTCGAGGGCAAAGCGTACAGAGCGCTCAACAGGTTTTTTACAGCGCTCAAAGCGTGTAGAGATAATCGACGATAAGATCAACCTCTTTGTCGGTCAGAACGCCGTTCTTGCCGAAAGGAGGCATCATGCTTTTCGGATTCTTGGCCGATGCGTCCCATATCTGCTCGCGAAGCACGGCCTTGTCAGGAAACCGCTCTTTCATCTGAATCATCGGTGGGCCGAAATTGCCGGGGAACTCGCCGTCGGCAATCATGTGGCAGGCAAGACAATTGCCCTTGCCGCTATCGAAAGCCAGCGCCTTGCTTTTAGCAAGAGCATCCTGATCGGCCTTGCCAGCAGCCTGTCCCAGCGCAGGCAGCAAGAAAATCGCTGCCGCTGCGATAATGCCTGAAAATCTCATATGCCTCTCGTTATTTTTGTGTTGAAAATTCTTGCCATCAATGAAAAATCAGCGGTCAATGCCAGATATCATGAGTGATCGCATGATACCATTGATCCGACTGCACGGCCTCCTCGGCAAGCTGTTTCGAGGTCGCCTCCATCGACGTCAGGTGCACCGCTTCGGGTTTCTCGGTGATCCCCTTTGCCCTCCGGGAATAAGCCCCGGCTACGGAAACCGCGTAACCCGGCCCGATCAGACTGTAACAGAGGCTTGAAAGATCCAGCGTTTCTGCCGCCTTTCCGCCGAACGACTCGATCAACGTTGCGGCAAGCACCTTGGCCTGAGAGTTGGCCGAAACTCCCGATTTGGGCATCGGACCGACCAAGGCCGCATCACCGATCACGTGAATACCCGGCTGCTTGAGCGACTCGAAACTCACCTCATCAACAGGGCACCAGCCCACGTTATCCACAAGTCCGGCGGCGAAGGCGATATGCCCCGCTTTCTGCGGGGGGATGACGTTGATGACGCCACCCTTTTCGTCACCGAACTCGGTTGCGACTGTCATCGCCGCCGGATCGAGACTCTCGACGTGGCCACCGAACGAACCGGAGCGCCACTCGATCATCCCCGGATACAGTCGATCCCAGCCTAGCATGAAAAGATCCTGCTTGGTGAAGACCTCCTTGTCGTCGAGAATGATGATTTTCGACTTCGGCTTGTGCTGTTTCAGATAGTTCGCAATGAGGCTCGCCCGCTCATACGGAGCCGCCGGACAGCGAAACGGATTTTTCGGTGCAACGATAATGACGTTCTCCCCATCCTTCATCGCCAGCAACTGCCCGCGAAGGAGCTCGGTTTGAGGCCCGGCTTCGTAGGCATGAGGCATCGTGGATTCAGCCGCCTCCCTGCTGTAGCCTTCGATGGAATCCCAGATAAAATCAACGCCAGGCGAGAGCACGAACCGGTCGTAATCAAGCGACTGGCCTCCCTTCAGCTTCACGGCTTTCTTCACCGGATCAACCGTCATGGCGTAATCGTGAACCACTTCGACGCCGTATTGCTTGCGCAGTGCATCGTAGCGCTGGGCTATAAAGCTCATGGGCCGCAAGCCACCGATCACCGAATTGCTCATCGGGCAGGTGTGGAACACCGTTTTCGGCTCGACGAGGGTCACGGCAAGCGACGGATCGCCAATTTTGAGATACTTGGCAACGGTCGCCCCGCCAAATCCCCCGCCGATAACAACAACTCTCGCTTTTGCGCCGGATGCCATTACTGGCAAGCCGGACATCATCATTGATGATCCTGCGGCCAGGCCCGACAGCAACAAGCGATTGAATGTTCTGCGAGAAATCGTCTTTCCCATAGCGTATCGTGATGTTCACTCATTCATGAACTTGAGCATCAATCGAATTGACTCTCTGACCGATATGCTCAACCACATGACAGTGTTTTGCACAAGGCAATGCTACATAATGAAAATCTATATGATTATGTGGTTATATAACGAATCATCTGCAAATTCACAAGAAACAATTCTCTTAAATCACAATTGTTTACTCGTGCGTGTCGAAAAGAGACACAAAAAAATGATCGGCCATAACCGACGACATCATCATGAGTAAAGAAAAATGAGTATCGTTATATTTCTGTGAAGCAAGATCCTTGCAGGTACAGTTCTCCCCCCAACCTTATCAGACAGCGACTGTCAAAGGAGAAAAGCAATGACGTCAACCCCTCCTCAACAACAATCGAGCAGCAATCTTTCGAGAAGCGCCTTGATCGAGGCGGGCATCCGCTGCGCACTCTCCCGCATGGTGGATGAAGATGATATCTGGAGCCGCTACAGCAACGACAAAACCGACATCGGCGAGCACCTGGCGCGGGTCATCAGAACGCTTTCGGCTGCATTGCCGCTGAACCGAAAGCTCAGGGCTCTGTCCATCGGCTCGAGCAGCGAACCGCAATTCCGAATTCTTGAAACTGCGTTTCGGGGAGGCTTGTACCTGTTGGACATTGATCCGAAGGCGCTTGAAACGGTTAGGGACCGGGTTACGCGACAGAATATCGGCCACATCAGCATGATTACGGCCGATTACAACGAACAGCTTCATGAAGAGCAACACGCAAAGCTGTTCCGCGAACAATCGCTCGACAACCGGCTGCTCGACCTCATCACCCTCCACCATTCGCTCTACTATTGTGAAATGGAGCAGTGGGTGCCGCTGTTCAGAAACATCCACAAGCACCTCCTTGCGCGAGCCGGAGCGATTCATGCGGTGCTTATGGCTCCAACCAGCCGGAATCCACTGACCACCACCTCGCTCTACAACCGTTTTGCGGGCAACTATTTCAGTATCCGGAACGATCAGAGTTTGCCAGAACTGAAACGCCGCCTCGAACGCCTTCCGGAATTCCGGAACACGCAGCTTCACATCCGGACGAGCAAGGTCAGGTTTTTCGTCGATGATTTCGTTAAGCTGATGCAAGTGGTCTGGATGATCCTGCTCTATCCGGACGTGCACAACTACAGCGAGAGCCAGAAAGAAGAGATCGCATCGTATGTGTACGACACCTTCCACGCCGGACGACAGCCGCTGTATCAGGAGCAGCACCACCTGGTGCTCTACCGCGGTATCGGGTTCCGGGGTCTCGGGTAATCACGCATTGTTGGAACTACGGCTGCAAAGCAGGATCGACCTCAAAAAGGTCATGATCGGTCGGGCAGTCGGCCATTCCAGCATTGCAGCGGCTCCTGCTCAATCATGATCGCGCAATAATTGCACATGGTGCATTTTGAGATCGCCTGCCGCCCCTCACGGAACTTTCGCACAATAGCTGGCTCGGTTATGAATGGCCGTGACATCGAGACGAAATCGGCCCGATTGCCAGACAGCGCAACTGTGGCGTCTTCGAGTGTGTGGATGCCACCGACCACAATCACGGGCATCGAAACGTGCGACTTGATCTCTTGAGATGCCTGTACATTATAACACCGATACGGTTTGGGGCTTGCCGGGAGAAACGGCGGCAGCATGCGCTTCAGAACAGGTTGCAGCAGTTGTGGGATTGATGCGAATTTGAAATTGGCTTCAAACAAAGGGTCGAGCGGCGTTTTTGGCCCCCTCATCACCGCCAGTCCCTCCGAGATAACCCCCGAAGAAACCTCAACAGCAGCACAACCGGTCTGCTCGAGCATCATGGCAATCTGAACCGCGTCCTCAACCTTCATGCCGCCCTTCATGCCGTCGTAGGCGTTGATTTTGGCCAGCACCGGAAAATCGCCGACCTTGCGACGGATGCTCTGCATGATCTCCGAAACGATGCGGAACCGGTTGTCGATCGAGCCACCCCAGCGGTCGGTACGGCGGTTGCTGAACGGCGACAGGAACTGGGCAAGCAGGTAACCGTGCGCGCAATGCAACTGCACGCCATCAAAACCGGAAACCCTTGCCCGAACAGCAGCCCCGGAGAACGCCTCGATGATCTCCCGGATACCGCTGTCCGAAAGCTCGTGCGGAACCTCTTCGGTAAAAAAAGGATCCTTCTGCGCCGATGGAGCCACAGTTCTCTTGCCGGTCACCGCTGAACGGGTCTGGCGACCGCAGTGAGCGAGCTGCGCGATAACCGGCGCACCGGCCCGATGCACCGCTTCGACCAGTTGCCGATACGCAGGCACCAGCCCGTCATCGTGCAGCATCAACATCCCGGGAAAGCTGCTCCTGCCCTGCTGAAGCACACCGGCATATCCGGTAATCACCGCACCCGCCTCGCCTTTGGCCAGCCGGACATAGAGCTCCTCAAGCGACTCGGTCGGAGCACCATTCGCATCGGCCATTCCTTCGTGAGTCGCAGAACGAAGAAAACGATTGCGAAGCTGGATCGAGCCGATTCGAGCTGGTTCGAACATTCGATGATTTTCAGACATTCAGGAAAAAGATTAAAAGACACCGCCAGAATCACCCCGACAATGCACAGCTACAACAACTTAGAAATCCGCTCATTCCACCACATCTTCTGATCAGAATCGCGTAACACTCATAGAGAAAATGCAAAAAAGTGAGACAAATCGCCATCCTCCCGATTAAAGTCCGGAAAAATACGTCACTCACAAAAACACGACTAGAGTGTAGTCAAGGGACTTTCAAATGACAAGACTGCTCAACCTGATTTTGATTTAATCAGCGAAGCTTGATGCTGCTCCCTGCGCAGATAGAAATCCACCAAGAACAAAACACTCGGGCACTAATTGATTACAGTAACGTCAATGAGAATTTCAACCTTTTGAACTGAACAGAGATGGGCTATGTGCTTCCAAAATAAAGAACCCCGCCGCAAGCAGCGGGGTATTGAAGATCTCTCCATGTCAGAACAGAGATAATTGATAATTACTGTATATTTTCTGATATTCACTCCCCTGCTCTTTCACATATTTGCTTATTACTTCCTCATTACCATGTTTGCTCACCGTGCTTGCATA
>DRSQ01000034.1 GCA_011372505.1 Chlorobaculum parvum
TCAAACCAGCTCAGATGTCGACTGGTACCGTCCATAAAGAAACTCAGGAGTTGCACGAACAGCCCGGTAACCGGAAGCCCCTTGCTGCTTTTACGTAGCGTACCAAACTGGCGATCAATAACAGGGAACAGGGAAATGTGGCGCAGGTACATGGCAAAGACACCCAAACCTGCTCTGCCAGTCAGCTGATCATCGGTTTGCTCAATAGCACTGATTTTCTGTTCCTTTTTCTCCCGATTCCTGTTATCTTTTGCCATGAAGCCCTCCACCTGCCGGGTTGTGTTGTCTTGAATGGTGATTTTGCGGTTACTCATTACAAGATAACACTTTAAGCCCATAGGTGAGGGCTTTTTTATAACAAATCGCTCAAGTTAGGTTAGATATAGAAAAGCGGTAACGCCAAAGTTTCGCCATAATCGTAACGTTGCGAAACAATTGCTATTGTCGCTCTTTTTCAATAGCCTTCAAGCTTGAAACTCTCTTCACCTTTGCGTTGTTAATCATGCCGACTATTCGTATCGCTGAACCGCGCGACATCGACGCCTGCGTCCGGTTGCTGCACCTGCTCTTCAGCCAGGAACACGAATTCGTGCCCGATTCGTCGAAGCAGGTGGCGGGACTGGAAATGATCATCGGCAACACATCGGCGGACACAGTGTTCGTCTGCGAAAGCGAGGGACGCATCGTCGGCATGGTTGCGCTGCTGAACCTGGTCAGCACGGCGCTCGGCAAGAAGGTTGCGATGCTTGAGGATATGATCGTCGAACCCGCCCTCCGGGGCAAGGGTATCGGTTCCCAGCTTCTCGATTATGCGTGCAACTGGGCGAATGAAAACGGATATGGGAGGATCACCCTCCTGACCGACGGCGACAACGATACCGCTCATCATTTTTACGAAACACACGGTTTTTCACGCTCGTCGATGGTGACGTTCAGGAAACTTCTGGAACATGACGCAAAGGAAAAAACGCCGATAATCCAGCCGGAAAACAGCCGGGAACCAGAGGAAACGCAAGCATGGATGTGCGTAGAATGCGGCTATATTTACGACCCCGCAGAGGATGATCTTGAAACCAATATTCCACCGGGTGTATGCTTTGACAAGCTCCCCGGCGACTGGTGCTGCCCGGTCTGCAACAGCGCGATGAACCAGTTCAAAAAATTCGATTCCAAACTCTGAAACCCTTCAGAGGCCTTTCAACAACCAATACAATATACCATCATGGAACAGTGGAAATGCGTGATCTGCGGTGCGGGAAAAGAGGAGTTCACGAAGGAGTGAGCCAGACAATCTTGATGGTTGTCATCATCTTCTGTAGGGGCAATCCCTTGCGATTGCCCTGATTTGTTATTTGTCCGTTAAACAGATACTCAAACGGCGATAACCAAGAGCATTGGGCTGAAGCCCTTGTAATACTTTACGATATCTAACCCCGGCTTAAAAGCTAGGGCAATATTATTCCAATTCCAGATCATTCATGTATCGATAAAATGCCGCTTACTCGTCATTCCCGCGAAAGCGGGGATCCATGTGCTTATTCCGAATTCTGGATTCCCGCCTTCGCGGGAATGACGGGCTGAAATGCCACAAGCCCAATGATGATATATGCTTTTTTTAGAAATGGAATTAAATGTAAAAATCTGGAATGTCCATCTGCTTAAAACCCTCCTGAAGAAAAGATTGTTTTATCATCCCCCTTCCCTCACTTGCTCTTGTCTTCCAGCGAGCGGCTCGTGGCAATCGCGGCAGCTTTTCCGGCGGGATAGAGGCTGACCAACAGCGTAAAGAGCATGGCGACAGCTCCGACGGCTACGAAGTCCCATGCCTGCATGCTGACGGGGTAGGCTTTGATGATGAAGGCGCTTTCCGATGGAAGCTTTACGAAACCATACAGCTCCTGCGCTTTGAGGACGATCCACGCAATCAGCGAGCCGAGTGCCGTACCGGCAAGGCCGGTCAAGCCTCCCTCGACGATGAAAATGGTCATGAATTGTGGGCGTTCCATGCCGAGGCAGCGCAGGTAGAACAGCTCGTGCTTTTTGTCGATCACCGTCATGGCGAGCGACCCGACAAGGCTCAGCAGCGCAACCATAATCACCAGCATCAGCACCGCGAAGCTCGCCCACTTTTCGAGCCGCATCACGGCGAACAGTTCGCGACGCTTCTGTTCGAGCGTCAACACCTTCCACTCTCCGCCAAGCCCGTTGGCCGCGATCCACCCGCGAAGTTCCCGCTCAAGCTCATCGGCCCGCACGCCACTCGCCGGGCGCACGTCGAGGCCGGAGTAGCGCGAATTGCCGTAGAGCAGAATCGTACGGGCGACCGAGATCGGGGTGAGCACGTAGCGGTCGTCGAAAATCTGCTGCAACACGAACGCCGACTCCACCCACGCCTCGCCAATCGAGAGTGCGGGCAGCAACTCCGGTTGCGAGAGCGCCTGCAAACCTGCCGAAATCAGCTCCGGGCTGAAGATCCGCACCGGCTGGCCCGGATAGAGTTCCAGACGCATAGCGAGCAAACTGCCTACGGAAATCCCCTCGTCGGAAAATCTCGGTGGTCGGGTACCGGAACCGCTCTGCATCCGTCGCTGCGCTTCCGGCGTCACCCCCTTGACCATCACCAGCTCGCTCTTTCCTGAAGCGGAGAGTATCGCCTGTCCTTCGACAAAGGGATCAACGGCCTGCACACCCTCGATTTTGGCAATGGCTGAGAGCAGCGAGTCGGGAACCACCATCGAGCGGCCGTTCGTTGGCACGAGCTGTACCGGACTTTCGACGGTCACGAACAGGTCGCGGGCGAGGCTCTGGAAGCCGTTCAGCACGCTCATCACAATCAGCAGCGTCGAGACGCCGACCACGATGCCCGCGAGGCTGATGCCGGAGATGATGTTGATCACCCGGAACCGCTTCCGCGCGAAACTGTAGCGACTCGCTATCCAGAGCCCTGCACTCATCGTTCGTTCCTCCTCATACGTTCAGGGCGGTGCTGGGCCGGAGCGAAGCGGCCACGCGCGATGGAATGAAGGCGAACAGCAGCGTCAGCAGCGCCACGGCAGCGGAGACGAGCAGGTAGTTCACCGGGTCGATCTGGATCGGCACCTGGCTGACGAAGTAGCTCTCCTCGGGCAGCTTGATGAGGTGGAAGTGCAGCTCGAACAGCGACAGCCCAAGCGCGAGCAGATTGCCCGTGCCGATGCCCACCAGCGCAATCATCAGCGCCTGCCCCATGAAGACCATGCTGATGCTGCGCGGTTGGAGTCCAAGCGCCGAAAGCATCCCGATCTCCCTGGTCTTTTCGATAATCAGCACCAAGAGCGTCGAAACAATGTTGAAGACCGCCACCACTGTGATAGTGACGATCAGCAGCGGTGTGATGTTTTTCTGGAGCTTCAGCCACTCGAACAGGTTCGAATAGCGCTGATAGACCGTATAGGCGTAAAAGGGATAGCCGAGCGCCTCGGTAACATTTGCAGAAATGGCGTCGAGGTTGCGCAAGTCGGAAACGTTGGCCTCGTAGCCGGAAATCATGCTGGGGTGATAGAGTGCCTGAAGCCGCCCGAGATCGGTAAACACCACCAGATCATCGAACCCCTCGGTCAGGCCGGTGTTGTAGATGCCCGCGACTCTGGCCACCTGCAAATCGAGGCCCGACAGCAGCCCCACCACGCTCTCCACCCCGGAAAGCGCCGATCGATCCGCGCTGCCATCGATGCCCACAATCATCAGCCGGTCGCCGGTTTTGACGCCGAGCCGCTCGGCCAGCGCCCTGCCGCAGAGCACCGGTAGCGCTCCGTCATGCTCGACTTCCGAAGCTTCAAGCGCCCGCCACAAGCCGTTGCCGGAACCACCGAGAAACTTCCGGGCCTCCTTTGACGTGATGCCGCGAATCTGCGCAGGCGCGATGCCGCCGCCATCGGCGGACGAGCGATTCCGGGTTTTGAGCATCACGTTCATTTCGAGAAACGGGTACGACTCAGCGACGCCCGACACGCCGTTCAGCGCCTCGCGGTCGCGACGGGTCTCGAAAAAAAGCCGCTCATCCGGCTGCCGCACCTGAAGATGCGACGTAAACCGGATCAGCTTGCTCTCGATGACGGAAGAAAACCCGTTGACGATGGACAAGGTCAGAATCAACGCCGCCGTCCCCACAGCAATCCCCAGCGCCGAAGCGAACACGATGAACGTCGGCCTCGAATGCGAGCGAGGCTTGAACGCAAATCGTCGGGCAATGTAGAACTCGGCTTTCACGGGGTGGTTGGCAGTGGATGGCGGTTGCTTGAGGGCTGTCAGACTTATGACGGGAAAGATAAGAATTTCCGGATTGCTGACGAGGTTTATATCCGATCCACCCAATAGTCCGGATTTCTGTGAAGATGAGCGATTGCTACAACAAGGATTTCTTGTTTGCGGATCTGGTAGATTACACCATAGGGAAAGCGACGGATTTTACAGAGTCTCGTTCTTTTTGAACAAGGTTGCCACGCCTCGGGAAATTCGCCCATTCTGTACAAAGCGTTCAAGACCTCAGTCAGAAAAGCATCGCCAAGACCGGAAAGCTCATAATTGTAATACTGAACGGCTTCATCCAGCTCGACCTGAACAATCTCAAGAAATCTGATCTTCATCTTACCTATCGGTATTTCTCAAGAAGCTTTTCCAGAGAAATCGCCTTGATCTTTCCCTGCTCATAAGTATCGATTCTATCCTCAGCCTCTTTTACCCACAATTGATTGATTTCCTGATCAGACTTGTCAAGATCGGAAATCAGCTTATCGATAAGCCGTGCTTTTTCAAGTGGGCTAAGGGCTGATGCTTCATTGAATACTGTATCTGCTGTAGACATTATTTTCTGATCTATTATTATGTCGGCTTTTCAAAAATCAGAATCCCCATCCCGCTAAACACCCGGCTTGGCTTTGGGCTTCTCATCATCCTCTTTCTTCGGCTCCTCCTCAAGAGCCTTCAGGCGCTCCGCCAGTTGCTTGATTTTTTCCTGCGCTGACTTTTTTTCTTCCTCGCTGGTCGCTTCTTTTAACGAAGCTTCCTGCTTTTCGATCTCTTGCCTTATTTGCTTCTTTTCTTTCTCCAGTTTTTCGGCCTTTTCTGCCTTATCAAAAGCAATGTCTTCGGCTGATGGTTTACGTTTTTCGACTTTTGGCCTGGCCGGTACCGGAGGTATGATCTTTGCATCGTCGCTCAGCCGCCTTTGGTTCATGAAGGTTGGCGACATGATTTCGACACCTTTGCTGTGCAGAGTATCCAGCACTGAGGCATACAATTTCGAGCGTGCTGAAATGAGACGCTTTGGATCCTCGAGCAAACCCGACACGCGATAGGTAACCGAAAAGTTGCCCAACTCCAGAATATGAACAAATGGCTCAACCAAACCGCTCGTTTTAGCTGCTTCGATCAGTAACGATTCAACCTGCCTGTGATCCAGATCGTAGCCCAGTGAGAGTGACGACGAAATAATGGTACCCGAACTCCGGGTTGTCGTCACGGGATTGGTAATGCAGTAAGAGTTCGGTAAAGAGATAAGTTCCCGTGATTCGGTCTGGATTTCCGTGTCAAACAATCCTCGCTCGGATACCCTGCCGAAATGATCGCCGATGCGAATAAAATCACCGACTCTGAACGGCTTGGTGATTCGCAGCAGCACGCCACCCATAAGATTTGCGATGACCGTCGAAGAAGAAAAAGCAAAAAGCCCCGATAGGATAAGTCCAATCAATGTAAGCAATTGATTGCGTGAACTATCGCTCATGGGTAGAACAAGAACAGAAACAATTATTCCAAGAAGAGACAGGCCGAGCATAATGAGCTGACGCGAAAACTTGCGCTCACTGCCGAAATCAGGATGCCGCTTAATAAGCAGCCAGTGCACTCCCCACAAAAGTCCGCCAATGACGGTAACAGTACCGATAAACGGCGCAAATGATATGAGTTTTTCAAGCATAGCGTCCAAACTGTTCAAGCGTTGAGTTTGCCTGGATCATATCTCCTCATTGTAATGGGGCTGAGCGGTGATATTAAGCCGTTTCCCGCTTGCCCAAACTTTCTGACAAAAAAGAAATAACCAACGAGTTCATGCTGATTCCTTCCTGTTTTGCTCTGGCGGCCAAACGCGCATGAAGGCTTTTCGGCACTCTCTGAATGAACTTGCCGCTGTAATCGCCTCCAGATCCTGGTTCAGGCACTGGCTGCCCTAAACTTTCCAAAGCCTGAATTGTTTCCGCTAAAGCATCGAGTCCATTTTGAATGGCTTCTTCCGGTGTCTCTCCATCCGAAATGCATTCCGAAAAATCTGTAAAAGAGATCAGATACCCCCCACCGTCATCATTTCTCAATCGCCTGATTTCGAATGGATATTGCTGCAAATCCCTCATAAATCAATCACTTACGAATTCAATAAAGAACCCCGCCGCAAGCAGCGGGGTATTGAAGATCTCTCCATGTCAGAACAGAGATAATTGATAATTACTGTATATTTTCTGATATTCACTCCCCTGCTCTTTCACATATTTGCTTATTACTTCCTCATTACCATGTTTGCTCACCGTGCTTGCATAATAGCCATCCGTCCACAGTTCACCACCCCAAAGTTGTTTTTTCACCTGCGGACAACGTCGAAACACTTCTCGCGCTGAAATACTCTTTATTATCGTCACAATTTTCGTCACACTGTATGTCGGAACTGACTGAATCAGAAAATGCACATGATCTTTATCACTGCCAATTTCAAGAAAATTCATCTGATAACGCTTTTCTATATCTAAGCATACCGCTTTCAGCTCCCCGTCAA
>DRSQ01000035.1 GCA_011372505.1 Chlorobaculum parvum
CGTTGCCTCGTGAACCGTTTTCCATCCGGTGTTATTTATCAAGTGAAGTCTGACGGTGTACGCATTATTGCGGTTGCCGATCTTCGGCGACGACCAGATTACTGGCTGAACAGAGAATGAATCAGGAATTGCAAAAGACAATAAAAGAACATTTACAATGGTATCTGACGATCCATCCCAAATTTGCTCACCAGCATCGACCAGCTTTCCCCACCAAAAATTCCCCTGCGCCCCCTTCTACCGCAAGCATAAAAAGTCGCCGACAAAAACTTTCTCGATGCTAACACTGTTAAGCCCAGTGTAGAGCCTCTTTTTGCCAGCCTCTCTGAAGCTCTGCTTCATTAATGATCAGCCTGACTCTACTATCGTCATGACATCATCCTTACACAATATTGAGCTTTTAATCGCATAAAAATGAACGTCATGACAAGCCACCCAGCAAGCAATCACCTGTAACAAAAGAGATAAAAGATATGCTGATAGCTGAAACAGAAAGATTGCTGATTCGAGAGTTTGAGAGCAGTGATAAGCCTGCTCTCTCCAAGATTCTTGGCGACCCTGAGGTTATGGAGTTTTCAAGCAAAGGAGCATTGACAGAGGCTGATACCGCAAGATTCGTCGAATCGTGCAGGCACTCCTATCAAAAATTTGGCTATGGCCAGTGGGCATTGATCGAGAAGAAGTCTGAGAAGCTAATCGGGTTCTGTGGACTAAGTCATGCGACCGTGAATGGAGTTGAGGAGGTCGAGGTCGCATACCGTCTTGCCAAAGAGCGATGGGAAAATGGCTTATCCACTGAAGCAGCGCAAAAAGTGCTCGAACATGGCTTTTCTGTCTGCCACATCAAGTCGGTTGTCGGAATAGTTTCACCTCGTCATAAGGCATCCATGCGGGTACTTGAGAAGTGTGGGTTCCAGTCGTTTTCAGAAACTCACTACTGCGGATGGGAGGCGCGTGTTTACCGCATGAGCGACCATGACTGGAAATCGTATAACAACCGAACCTGAACGTCACCGCTCATCCGCCTCCATCATCAACCCTTGCCGATCCTACCGCCACCCGTGAAAACCTCTTGCCCTGCACAATCCTCTACACTATCTTGCGGGTGATTTTTTGTGAGTGCATCAGATCACCAACTCCCCTGTCCATGCCAAAATCCACCGTCGCCGCTATCATCCATCCCCCTGGAGATCACCGGACAATCTTGCTCACCCGTCGGAACATCAGACCTTTCAAGGACTTATGGTGCCTACCCGGTGGGCATATCGACGACTACGAGCCTGTCGAACAGGCCGTCGTTCGCGAGGTAAAGGAGGAGACGAGCCTCGACTTTGCGCCCGACCGGTTCGTCGGCTGGTTCGAGGAGATTTTTCCGGAGCACAACTTCCACGCCGTAGCGCTGGCGTTTGCCGGAACCGGTTCGGGCGCGTTGCAAGAGCAGCTGGACGAAGTGTCCGAAATGGCATGGTTACAGCTCGACGACGCGCTCTCGATGCAACTCGCTTTCACCCATAACCTTGTCCTGAAACAGTATGCCCGCTCGCTTGAAAAGTAAGCTGACGCCGCTCTTCATCCTGCTCGCGCTTTGCCTGCAAACGCTGGCTGGGTGCTCGAAACCGCAGGCCGCCGACAAAGCGGAACCGGCAACGATAACCGGCGCTAAAGCGCCGCAGCGCATCGTCAGCCTCGCGCCGAGCCTGACCGAGATGCTTTTCGCCATCGGCGCAGGCGATCAGCTCGTGGGGCGCACCAGCGCGTGCGACTGGCCCGCCGAGGCGAAAAAGGTGCCGGTGGCCGGTTCGTTCGGGTGTCCGTCGCTGGAGGTGCTCGCATCGATGAATCCCGATCTGGTGCTCGATGTCGATCTGGCCGACGACCAGCTCGCCAAAAAGATGGCCGAGATGCACATCCGCCGCGAACACATCCGCTGCCAGGACCCCGAAGAGATTCCGGGAGCGCTCCGCAAGATCGGCAAACTCACCGGCCACGCGCGACAGGCGGACAGCCTGGCGACAGTCATCGAAAACGGACTGGCGAAGTACCGCAAGGAGGCCGACGCGAAGCAGCACAAAACGCGCATCTACCTTGAAATCTGGAACGATCCGCTCTGGACGGGCGGACGCGACAGCTTCGTGTCGCGGCTGATCGGTTATGCAGGTGGGCACAACATCGGCGACAAGGTCGAGAAGGAGTATTTTCAGGTCTCACCGGAATGGGTAATACGCCAGAACCCTGACGTAATCGCCTGCATGTACATGGCCAAGGAGGTTCCCGCCGCCGAGAAGGTGAAGGGGCGACCGGGCTGGCAGGGCATCAGCGCCGTGCGCAACGACCGAGTGTATGACAAGTTCGACAACCGCCTCTACTTGCGCCCTGGCCCGCGCATCCTCGAAGGCATCGCCGGAATGAAAAAGCTGATCAAAAGCAATGAAAAGTAACGCGACGACCAAACCCCTTGAGAGCCGCGGATTCCTCATCGCCGCGCCGTCGAGCGGCTCCGGCAAGACCACCATCACCCTCGGCCTGTTGCGCCTCTTCGCGCGGCGCGGCATGAGCGTCCAGCCCTTCAAGTGCGGGCCGGACTACCTCGACACAATGCTGCACGCAATGGCCGCTTCGACTGGCGAGGCGTCGAAACCGGGCCTCAACCTCGACACCTTCATGGCCTCGAAAGCGCACGTGCGCTCGCTCTTCGCCCGGCACGCATCGACGGCGGACATCTCGGTGGTCGAGGGGGTGATGGGCCTCTTCGACGGAACCGAGCGCGCGCAAGGCAGCAGCGCCGAGATCGCCGCGCTGCTCGGCCTGCCGGTCATCATGGTGATCGACGGCTCGAAAATGGCTTACTCTGCCGCGCCGATTCTGTATGGCTTCAAGCACTTCGACCCGTCGGTGAAGGTGGCGGGCGTGATTTTCAACCGCATCGGCAGCGAGTCGCACTACAGTTACCTCGAAGCCGCCGCGAAGGACGTCGGCGTCGAGCCACTCGGCTACCTGCCGCGTAACAGCAACATCACGATCAGCGAGCGCCACCTCGGTCTCAACACCTCGGCGGAGTACGACCGTGAAAAGCTCATCGACGCGATGGCCGATCACATCGAAAAAACGGTGAACATCGAGCGGTTGCTTGACGTGGCGCGGATCGAACTGCCGGAAGTCGAGCCGAGCCGTCCGGTAGCAAAAAAGTTGGGCAAGGTGATCGCCGTGGCGCGGGACGAAGCGTTCAACTTCATCTACCACGCCAACATCGAGGCGCTCAAAAGGTACGGCGAAGTACGCTTCTTCAGCCCTCTGCACGACCGCGCGCTGCCCGAAGCTGACCTCCTCTATCTCGCCGGAGGCTACCCGGAGCTGCACGCTGAAGGGCTTGCGGCGAACGCCGACATGCGCAACGCCATCGCCGAGTGGTGCCACAACGGAGGCGCGACCTACGCCGAGTGCGGCGGCCTGATGTACCTCGGCCAGACGCTCACCCTCGCCGACGGGGCGACCCACCCGATGTGCGGCGTGCTCGACCTCGGCACGACGATGCAGGACGCAAAACTCACCCTCGGCTACCGCAAGGTGTATCCGACAGGCGCGAACGGCGTCGAACTGCGTGGCCACGAATTCCACTACTCCCGCATCTCGCGGCAAGGCGAAATTGACACCATCGGCGAAATCCGCAACGCCCGCGACCAGCAGGTTCCGACCAGCCTCTTCCGTGTCGGGAACACCATCGCCTCCTACCTGCACCTCTACTGGGGCGAGCGCGACCACCTCGTCAACTGGTTCTTTTGAATGCGCTTATGAGCTAAACGTGATGACATAGCACTCCCCGGCCAACCGTTCATGCAGCACGATTTGCCGATCTCGACCGTGTCGGGAATTGTCTCTTCGATCTCTTCCTTCAAGCCGATGACGTATTCGCTGACCAGCCAGCCGAGGGCTACGCGCTTGCGATCGAGCATCCGCAGAATGTCGTCGAAGGTCTGGAAGGGATCGGGATTCCAGTTCATCGCCGCGCCGACAATCGTGCGCAACCGGTTGCTGCGGTCGGAGGCGAGCGTGTTTCCTGCACGCAGAGGAATAGGTTTCGATGCCGTTGAGGATGAAGGCGTAGCGCACACCCATCGTCTTTTCGGCGACGGGGTCAGCAACCACCATCGCGAATGGCATCGCCAGATTGGGCTGGCCCGCCGCGTTGGCCGTGTAGGCCATCACCTGGCTGGCTCGCGTGCTGTCGGTGCACGCGCCGACGTGCAGCACCGGAGGAATCTGCAACGTTTCAACAACCTCGCGAAGTCCGGGGCCGCACAGCTTCGAGGCGTCCGGATGCACCAGACCGGCGAAGAGCAGCCCCATACCGGAGCAGCCGTGGGCGGTCACCAGCACGTCGTTTTTGATGAGCTGGCGGGCAATAATGACCTGGTTGCGCTCGAAGACCGCGCCGCGAATATTGCCGCAGGAGCCGAAGTTTACGATACCACGAATTTTGCCCTCCTCCAGCAACCGGGCGAAGCCATGAATTTTCTTTTCAGGCATCGATCCATCAAAAAGCCGGGTGATCTCCTCGACGCTGAACCCCAGCTCCACCTTCGCCTTGATGTCGGGAATATGGATTTTTTCGCTATCACGATTGACGTAGTTTTCGATGGCAATGTCGAGAATCTCTTCGGCGAGTTCGTAAATCCGGTCGAGATTTTTGAGATAGTAGTCGAGTTCGAGCACAATCGCCCCCTCCTTGCGGCCCGAAGGTGAGGTGGTAATCACCTTGGTGTGGAAGCGATGGGCGACCGGCATCATACCGGGCAGCACATCCTGCTGATCAACCACAATCGCCTCGAACGCGCCGGTGGCAACAGCCATTTCGGCGGAGGAGGCCATTGCGACAAGTGGAATGCCGAGGCCGCGCTCGACAAACTCGCCGCCAGTGCAGCACATGCCGTAGAGACGGATGTCACTGGCCCCGACCGCCTTCACCTTCTCCATGATCTTCGGCGTGCCGACGATGTCGCAGATGGCGAAGGCTACCATCGGCGCGTGGCCGTTGATGCCAATATTGATGCAGTTATCTTTGCGGATGCTGCCCAGGTTAACATTGAGCTTCGAACGCCGGGGAAGACCATAGACGATGTCGGTGGCGAGCGACGTCGATACGAAGGTGGTGTAGGCGTAGGCCAGAACCGTGCACAAGAACGCCTGCATGTGGCTCTCGAAATCTGAGTCGGTGCCGTGGCTGGTGAGGTTGTTTGCTTCGAAACATTCGTGATAGGCGCTGATCGGAATGATGCCGAGCTTTTCCCAGAGTTCGAAGCGCTCTTTCGGGGCGAGCGCGTAGAGCATGTCGTGATGCTTCGGCAAGGCGCGCTGTAAGTCGTCGATGAAGCGGTCTGCGATCTCGACGCAAATCTGTTCGACGCTCTTGCCTTCAGCGTCGAGACCAAGCGCTTTGGCGACCGCCCACGCCTTTTCGGGGCACTTGATCGGAATCGGCGCAGAGCCGTCGCCCGCAGCCTTCAGCGCGATGAACACCTCGCGGGCGTGCGCGCCGTGCGCCGACATGCCCGAGGCAAGCCGCCGCAGCGCGTTGCCGGCGACGATCAGATCGACATCCTTGCCGCAGATCGAGTGGGGATGCTTTTCGTTCACCCGGCACGGGCCGTAGGAGCAGAAGGCGCAGCACGCCCCGGTCAGCCCGAAACCGCACTGCGGATGCTGCTGCATGAAGCGGTCGAAGGTGTTGCCGATCCCCTCTTTCTCCATATACCCGACCATCTCCGCCACCGCCTTGTTGGCCGTGTGAGCAATCACCTCCTCCTTGCTGTAATTGAGCTTGTGCAAAAGCCGCTCGTTCAGCGACATCCCCGGACGATACTCCGGAGCCTGCCACGAACTGGTCAGCTCATCCTGGTACTGGTACTTTTTGTTCTCGTCCATAACTCTCTCATTTTTTGGGAGACCTGCCTCACGTACGAGGAGGTCTCGCATTTCATGATGCCCTTGTTGCTTCAGCCATTAAAACGCTTAAACAATTGCCCCGGACTTTAGTCCGGGGTTTATGGATAAGACATAAAAATAAAGAACCCCGCCGCAAGCAGCGGGGTATTGAAGATCTCTCCATGTCAGAACAGAGATAATTGATAATTACTGTATATTTTCTGATATTCACTCCCCTGCTCTTTCACATATTTGCTTATTACTTCCTCATTACCATGTTTGCTCACCGTGCTTGCATAATAGCCATCCGTCCACAGTTCACCACCCCAAAGTTGTTTTTTCACCTGCGGACAACGTCGAAACACTTCTCGCGCTGAAATACTCTTTATTATCGTCACAATGTTCGTCACTCTGTATATCGGAACTGACTTAATCAGAAAATGCACATGATCTTTATCACTGCCAATTTCAAGAAAATTCATCTGATAACGCTTTTCTATATCTAA
>DRSQ01000036.1 GCA_011372505.1 Chlorobaculum parvum
CAGCAATCTGCTGCTGGCGGGAAAAGCAAGGATGGTGATGAAGGGGATCAGCAAACCTGCTGTCGAAACGCAGATGCTCGAAGTCGGCTGCTCGACGGGGCGACTGTTGGTGCGGATTCACAAGGATTTCAGCATTCCGGCGGAGAATTTATGGGGAATCGAACCCAACCAGAACACCGCATCGGCAGCCCATGCCGCCGGACTCGTGCACGTTACTGAGACGGAATTACCGGACAGCGATTTCGACTGCCGCTTCGACCGAATCGTCTTCTGGCACGCCCTCGAACACCTGCACCGGATAGGCGAAAATCTCGACAAAGCGCGAGAGCTTTTGGATGCGGATGGCCAGCTCATCATCACCCTACCCAACCTCCAGAGCCTCGACGCCCACCACTACGGCTCGCACTGGATCGCCCTCGACGCCCCGCGCCACCTTTACCACTTCACACCCACGACGTTGGAGGCGTTGCTCGGCAAACATGGCTTTTCGGTAATCGAAATCAACAAGTGGATTCCTGACACGCTCTACAACGTCTGGTACAGCGAAAAACTGGATCGCGAGATCAACAGGCAACCGTTCAGCATTAAAGCGATAACGCGTGCCACGTTTCGTGCAGGCAAATCACTGATAGCAGGACGCAACTCCCAGAGAGCATCGAGCATCGTCGTTCGGGCCGTCAGGATGAGGTGACAATCAATGACAATTGATGATGAGTTATGAATCTTTCGTAGGGATAGGCCCCTGTGGTCGCCCTGTGCACAGCAAACCACGAAAAAGGGCGAACACACAGGTTCGCCCCTACAATTTCATCGAACATCATATCAATCCACCCCCAATTTCATCCCCCTTACACCTCCTGTCCAGGCGGCTCAATCCGGCCCAGCGATTTCTGAAGCTCCGTGGCGGCGATCAGGTAGTCGTACACCGCTTGCAAATAGTTGGTCTTGGCGGTCTGCAATTGCAATTCCGCGTCGGTCAGTTCGAGACGCGAGCCGATGCCTTCGCGCAGACGCAGCATCGTGATGTGGTAACTGCGTTCGGCAACCGCGATGGTTTTCGACTGCACATCAATACGCTTACTGGCCTCGATGAGGTTCGACATGCGCAGCTCCACATCGGCACGAACTTGCGCTTTCAGGTCTTCGTACCGGGTTCGGGCCTGCAACCGGCCGATCTTGGCCTGCTCGATCCGGGAACTGGTAGCGAAACCCGAGAAAATCGGCACAGTGAGTTGCAAGCCTACGTTGGATGAAACGGGCCAGCGAGTCTTGTCGAGCGCGGTGTCGTCGTTGAACTGGGTTTGTGCTTCGAGCTGATAAAATGCGCTGAGCACCGGCATACCCTCGGAGCGGGCGGCCATAACCTTCTCGTTCTCGGTTTCGACCTGAAGCGCGAGACTCCGTACATCCGGGCGCTTGTCAAGCGCCTCGCGATAGGCAGCGGCGACGCTTTCCGGAATGTCAATTTTCTTGAACGCCAGCGAATCGGAAAGCACGAGCGGCCTGTCCTGATCGATGCCCATCACCACCTTGAGCTTCGTGGCCGCAATCGACTCACCATTGCACGCACGAATCAGGTCGGGCTTGAGGTTCTCCACCGAAAGCCATGCCTTGAGCGTATCGAGATCCGCCGCTACGCCCTGCCGGAACAGGGCATCAGTATCGCGCTGCGCCTGCTCCCAACGGGCTATACTCTGCTCAACAAGCTTACGGTTTTCAGAAGCGATCAGAACGTCGTAGTAAGCCCGGCGGATTGAAGTCACCACCTCGGCATTGGTCTCGCGGTACGACTCATCGCTGATCTGGCGCACCAGCCCGGAAGCCTTGATGCCCGCGAAAGCCGAGAGCTTGAAGATATTCTGGTTGACATTGAGCGACGCAACCGATGAGTTATCTGAACTGATCTCGACCGCCTGCGTGCCTCCAGTGCCCCCGAAAATGGTTGACGGCAGAAAGATCAACGACGGCTTCAACGTGCGGCTGTAAGTCAAACTCGACGAAAGATGCGGCAGAACTGCGGCCCACGACTCCCGAACCTTCTGCCCCGCCATCCGCTTGTCCAAGCGCGCAATCTCAAGCTGCCGGTTATGCTGCAAGCCGATCCGGACAGCATCGTCAAGACTGATAACAAGCGGCGCTGCTTTAGGCTGCTCCGATCCGACGGGCATTTCAGCTTCAGTTTCAGGCTCGGTTTCGGCGAAGGCCGGCCACGCCAGGCAAAGCGTAAGAAAAAGAGGAATGAAAAATCTGAGCAGGCTCATGGCAGGATGTGAATTATGGTTGTGCTTCAAATATACCACCGGCTTCCATGCGATGCAATCAATCCCCGTACC